>NZ_JBYCCV010000020.1:0-59304 GCF_057473825.1 Aliterella sp. E5.1 | reverse complement strand
AGTAGATGAATTGAAGCTACTACTGGATAGGCTGTTAAATCAAGGCGAGTTAGTAATTGAATGGCATCGCAAGATCAAAAATAAAGGGAATAACCATCATATTGCAGCTTAAGTGCTTATTAGCTTAGCGCCCCAATCTCAACAAGAATTGTCTTATCAATTTACGGTATAGCATCCACCAGACATTACAATTGTTGGTTTAGATGTGTAACTGATAGCTAATAAGGTTTATTTTTGACCAAATAGGCAGCTAATTCACAAAATCCCTCACCTTCGGCGGCGTTTGTAATATAGGTTGGTTGATGCTGCATTTGGTTCGCATAATCTCGCACATTCGCAACGCCTACAGAATGTTTGAAGTAGCTAGGATTAAATAAACTTTCATCGTTGGGGCTATCGCCCACCGTTACAACTTGCTCTAAGCTTAATTGCGGAAAATAATCGCCCAGCACTTGGATTAATCCGGCGGCTTTATCTTGGCTTGACGGCTTAATATGACACTGTACGTTGCTGTAAGTAAAACCCCAGCCTAATTGAGCGCACAATTGTCCTAATTGTTGCAATTCTTCTACCTGCAAAGGTTGCACATCAAAAGTCCAATCCGTCAGACGAAAGCGATTATCGGCAGATTCGCAGATATGGGGAAATTCTCGCGCTAGTTTTTGAAAAAGCTCCTTTAACTGCTGTCTATGGCTAGTTAAATCGGTAATAGAGTTTAGAAGTACAGGCAAATTCTCCCCATTAGCATAGTACAAACCGCCATTTTCAGCGATCGCACCAGCTATTGATAAATAGTTCGCAAGTCCGCTTACCCATCCCGCCGAGCGTCCAGTTGTAACTATGACTTGAATGTTTGCAGCCGCCAAATCTGCAAAGGCTTGGAGTAAAGATGGCGTAAATTTACCCCCTTGGGTTAAAGTCCCATCCATATCAGTAGCTACGAGGCGAATATCGCCCAAAACCGCGTTTGTAAGTTCAGCAGCCATCAATTTACCGCAATACAATCAATTTCTACCAACACATCCTTGGGTAAGCGAGAAACTTGAACGCAAGCACGGGCGGGAGCGGTAGCTTCAGCAAAGTATTGGCTGTAGACAGAGTTCATTGTGGCAAAATCGTTCATATCTGCCAAAAATACTGTAGTTTTTACCACATTTTCGCACGTCACCCCGGCGGCGGTAAGTATAGCTTTGAGATTTGTTAGCACTTGCTGGGTTTGCTGGGTTATATCGCCAGCGCCGACAAGTTCGCCAGTGCTGGGATTGAGAGGAATTTGACCGGAAACAAATAGCATTTGTCCGCTTGCAGAAATTGCTTGATTGTAAGGACCTACGGGTGCAGGCGCAAGGCCAGTATTGATTACTTGTTTGTTCATAACTAATAAGATAGACGGGGACGAATGCCGTAATGCCTGTAACGCCAATAATCTTTTAAAATGAGATCGTGGTCAAAACATAAGTTAGCAGGAATTCGCCACGATTCAAATATTCCGTAGCTTTTAGCATCATCTCCTGCTTGGGGATCTCCGGTAGCAGTGGCTAAAAATACTACGCTCATCGTGTGGGAGCGAGGATCGCGCTTAGGATCGGAATATACCTGGAATTGTTCGATTAATTCTATTTCTAAGCCAATTTCTTCCAGGGCTTCGCGCCGCGCTGCAACTTCGGCGGCTTCCCCATAATCGATAAAACCCCCAGGAATTGCCCAGCCTAGAGGCTCGTTGTGGCGTTCAATTAGAATAATTGGTCTATGGAGGCGATCGCCAAGTTCGATAATAATATCAACAGTAGGAGCCGGATTGCGATAAGTCATTGTGAAAAGAGAATTTTATCTATTGTTGAGGATTTGAGGTTTAAATCCAGGAAAATTTTACTGTTATGGCGATCACCACCTCTTAAGATAGTTTCCAAGTAGGCTGTAGCGTGGTAGATTTTTGGCGATCGCTTTTTGAGCGCAAGTTAGTTATGCCTTTTCCTAGATCTAGTGGTATTTTGCTTCATCCTACGTCTTTTCCCGGTCGCTTTGGAATTGGCGATTTGGGCTTAGAAGCTTACAAGTTTATTGATTTTTTGGTAAAAAGCAACCAGCAATTTTGGCAAGTATTGCCTGTAGGACCTACAGGGTACGGCAATTCTCCTTATATGTCTTATTCGGCAATGGCGGGAAATCCCTTACTAATTAGTCCCGAAGCATTGCTAGAACAAGAATTACTTGCAGAGGAAGATTTTGCCAATTTGCCCAATTTTCCTACAGAAAAAGTGGATTTTGAGCAAGTAATCAACATAAAAATGCCGTTGTTGAAAAAAGCCTGCGAAAACTTCAAAGCGAAAGCCGCACCCGTACAGCAGAAAGAATTTTCCGGCTTTTGCGAAACTAAAGCTTATTGGCTTGATGACTATGCTTTATTTATGGCAATTAGAGATGCTAAAAATAATGCCGGGTGGCATACTTGGGAGCCAGAATTAGCTAAAAAGCAACCAGAAGCCTTAGAACAATGGCGGCGCAAGCTGACGGAAGAAATTTTTTACTACAAATACACTCAATTTGAGTTTTTCCGCCAGTGGTCAACCCTAAAGCAATACGCCAACATGCGCGGAATTGAAATTGTTGGCGATATTCCCATCTATGTAGCTCACGATAGCGCCGATGTTTGGGGAAATCCAGAAAACTTTTGTTTGGACGAACAAGGCAACGCGGCACAAATGGCGGGAGTCCCACCAGATTACTTTAGCGAAACTGGTCAATTGTGGGGCAATCCTGTATACAACTGGGATAAATTGCAAGAGACAAATTTTAAATGGTGGGTGCAGCGATTCCAAGCAATGCTGGACTATGTAGATATCATTCGGATTGACCATTTTAGAGGCTTCCAGGCGTATTGGGCAGTGCCACAGGGTGAAACTACAGCTATGAATGGTAAGTGGGTTGAAGCCCCTGGATCGGCGTTGTTTCACGTGTTAAATGACAAGCTTGGTAAGTTGCCTGTGATGGCGGAAGATTTGGGAGTAATTACGCCAGAAGTAGATGCTTTGCGCGATGAATTTGAGTTTCCAGGCATGAAAATTTTGCAATTTGCTTTTGGTTCCGATCCTGGCAATCCTTATTTGCCTTTCAACTACGATCGCAATTGTGTAGTCTATACTGGCACTCACGATAACGACACAACGGTAGGTTGGTTTAACCAACTATCCGCCGCAGAAAAAACCGCAGTAGAGAACTATTTAGGTTGTATTAGTCCTGATGGCATTCACTGGGATTTGATTCGGTTAGCTTTAAGTTCTGTAAGCAATCAAGCAATTATTCCCGTGCAAGACTTGCTCGGTTTGGGTACAGAAGCGCGGATGAATGTCCCAAGTTTTGGCGATGGTAACTGGCAATGGCGCTATCAATATGATGACTTAACAGAGGAGTTGAGCGACTGCCTAAAAACTCTAGTTCACCTCTACGGTCGTTCTCCTGTAGTCGCGGGAGAGTAAGAATTAGACAAGGGAGACAAATATAGTCTCCCCTTTGCTTAAAGCCTCGGTGCGGCAAAGGTTAGCTCTTGCACTTCTCCTAAATTGCCCATCTGCTTGGACTCTTTCTGATTAATTGTTAGTAATACTCCGCCCGCATTACCTGCTAACACTGTTAAGTTGTCTTTTGCAACCCAAGTACGCTGAGTTCCCGACGGCAAAAGCCCTTGAAATTGCATTTTGCCGTCGGCTACTACTCGAATCCAGGATGGCGCTTTTAGAGTAACGCCAATGTGAATTTGTTTGTTATTTTCAGCTATGGGTTTTGGGGTAGCGCTAACAGACTCTAACTTGCTTGAGTCTTTAGGTAGTGCGGGTTTTGGATGATCGGCAACCATAGGCAATTCTGGCAACTGGTTATTAGTTTGCCACTCGTTACGGCTCAAAGAGCGCGATAGGGTATTAACAGCAAACGCGATCGCAATTATATACAGCACGTACAAATGAATTGGACGCAACTGCACGATAGGTAAAATTAACCCTAATCCAGGCTTAACACCCTTGGAAATGCGATCGCTATTGCCTGTTGGAAAGCGATTAGCTAGTTGTTCTCCGTCCAAGCCTAGCGCTTCAGCGTACTGCCTAATAAACTTTTGGATATATACTGGCTCTGGCAATTGGTCTAACAAACCTTTTTCAATCGCTACCAATAAATGTTGGCGAATCAAGGTTTTTGCTGCTGCTTTTTCGATTGATAGGGCTTGTTCTATACGCTTTTGGCGCAGTTCATCTCCTATTTGCCTAAGTTTGTCGGCTTGTTGTTCCTCAATTGGACGTATTGGTTCGCTTACTTTTTTCCCACACCACTTCATTTTATCCACTCCTAAAAGCATCTGGCTCCTCAACCGATACGATGCTAATCAATCTCTTGCAAAAAGCAAATTTCTGAATCTTTAAGGTAACGATAGCAACCATCGGGCAACAGAGCGCGAAGCACGCCCTTGGGAGGATTCCCTCCGACAGACTTCGCCTCTGTTGAGGGTTGCAATTCAATCGTACCAATTGCAGTCCGATGCAAGGAAATTACGGGGTATCCTAGCTGCTCGGCAATTCGCCGAATCTGCCGATTTCTCCCTTCTTGCAAAACTATCTCTAAGCAAGTAGTTGGTTCGGAATTTTTACCTTTGGCAATTATTCCAACCGAGCAAGTACGAGTTTTTCTCCCCTCTAAGATAACGCCCTGTCGCCACTTTTGTAGCACGGTTTCGGGTGGATAACCTTTGACCCAAACATGATAAGTTTTCGGAACGCTGTGGCGGGGATGAGTAAGCTTATTTGTTAGTTCGCCGTCGTTGGTAAGTATTAACGCTCCGGTAGAATCAGCATCCAAGCGCCCTACAGGGTGAATTCCCGTACCTACTTGTAAGTTCTTTGGTAGCAAGTCGATAACTGTTTTGCGTCCTTGGGGATCGTCACAGGTAGAAACTACTCCCTTGGGTTTGTTGAGTAATAAATAAACCAGTCGGGGGCGATGGGTAGATTGAAGCAGTTTCCCGTCTACAGAAATTTTATCTACTTCAAGGTCGGCTTTAACTCCAATGCCTACTACCACCCCATTACGCTGCACTCTCCCCGCCACAATTAACGCCTCTGCTTGACGGCGAGAAGCGATCCCCCATTGGGAGAGAATTTTTTGTAATCTTTCCTCCATAGTAAGTTGGGTCTAATTTCCGCTATATATTTACAGATATTACACGGGGATTTAAGTCCCTCGCTTATTATTGATTGAACGCTTTGATGACTGATAATTCCTCTCCAAAAAAGCCCAGCCAACTAATCGCCCTGATTCTATCGCCAGCAATCGAGTTGTGGCTAAGATCCCAAGTCCAGCAAGTATCTAACCTCAAGGTACAGATAGAAGGAAAAAGTCGCCAAATTCTGAAAGGAAATATCCCTTGCGTTTCTATAGTAGCTAGTTATGCCGTTTATCAAGGGTTGCACGTAGCACAAATTCACTTAGTGGCTACAGGTATTCAAATTAATTTAGGTCAGGTAATTAAAGGTCAACCGTTACGCCTACTCGCAAAAGTACCTGTAAGTGGTAAATTGCAACTACAACAGGCGGATATTAATGCGTCCTTGCGATCGCCAATACTTGCTAAGGCTTTAACAGAAATACTACTAAAACTAGCTCCCCAAGCCGTCAATGGGCAAGTGCGCTGGGATCAAGCAACTTTTAACGATGGGCAAATAAGTTTATATGCAACTATTGCGCCAAATAGCAGCGCTCCCCAACCAATCATCCTACAAGCAGGTTTGAAACTAGCTAATTGTCAGACATTAGAGATTTTACAACCAAAAATTGAAACTACCCAAGGAGTAGCTTTAGCAAATCTGGATAACTTCAATGTTGACTTAGGTAAAGAAGTGGATTTAGATGAGCTAACTTTGCATTCTGGGGAAATTGTCTGTAGGGGCAAAATAAACGTTGTTCCCTAACTTGGTAATAAAGGCAATAGTAAAGTCACAAAATAGTAAACCAGAGGAGCGGTAAAAACGTAACTGTCCGCACGGTCTAAAATCCCGCCATGACCGGGGATTAGCTGCCCAGAATCTTTGACCCCTGCATCGCGCTTCATCATGGATTCAGTTAAGTCACCAAGCAAACTTGCAATTCCAATCAATAAACCCAATGCTAAACCCGTCCAGGGCCAACCAGACCAATCTAGATACCACGCTCCAGTTATTGCCACAACTACACTACCAAACACGCCAAATACCGCACCTTCAACAGTTTTTTTCGGGCTAATGTCGGAAAGGCGGGTTTTGCCGAAAAATTTGCCGATAAAGTAAGCACCAATATCCGCCGCCCAAATACACAAGAACGTTAGTAAAGTTATCTTTAAGCCTTGAGGTATTGCTTGCACATTTGTCCAATTTTCTGGCCAGTAGCCATTCAAGGGCAAGTTACTTACCGCATCCAAGCTGCGCATTCTTACCCAATAACTCGGCAAATAACCACCATAAAATAACCCCAAAATTGAGGTAGAAATATCTGCAATGGTGGCAAGCTTGGGTTGAAATAACAGGTAAAAACAAATAAATGTCCCGGCTACAGGCATGACAACATCGGCTAAATCGGCAGATAAAGTAGCAACAATAAGCAGCAACTGACTAACAACTAAAGTAGTTTTGGCGGCGGGAGCTATACCTGTAGCACGTACCAAATCAAAGTATTCTAACTGACCTAAATAAACGATCGCGCAAAACATCAGCGTAAAATACCACCCGCCGATGAGAGTAGCACTTAAAGCCAAAGCGATCGCAATAATTCCACTGATAAGTCGAGACCAAGACATAAGCAAAAGACAAAAAAAGGCAAAACTTAAAGCTCGTCATCCGCTCAGTTTTATTTTTTACTTAAAACTGAAACCTATACATCTAGCTTTTACTTTCATATTCGCTTTAGTCTAGCTTCTCGCCGCTGAGAATAAAAATTGGATTTACTGCCGCAAAGGTTTGTTGCATCCCCCGCTTCTCCAAACGGTTAACCGCCGATTGCACTACTTCTATGTTACGGGCTTGGAGTTCTGCCAAGGTTTGAGAAATAGTATATAAGGTTTCTAGATTACTAGCGGTGGCTACAATGCGCCCCTGGACTGGTAAGTATTTCCATACAGCTTTTAAAATATCTTTAATTGGACGACCGCCTTCAATGCAAACTCGCCCTGGGGGATTTTTTAATTGCGACAAGCATTCGGGGGCGCTAGATTCTACAACTTCGACATTTTTTACTTCAAAGATTTCGCAATTGCGTCGAATTAAATTTGCGACTTCTTCATCTCTTTCAATAGCAATAATCTTACCTTGGGGACATAGTAAGCCAACTTCTACGGGGATTGTTCCCGTACCTGCGCCAATATCCCACAATACAGAATCGCTTTGCAGCCGCAATTGAGCAATGAGTAATAGCCGAGTTTCGCGCTTGGTGAGGGGAATTCCTGGGAGGCGCTCGAATAACTCGTCAGGAATGCCAGAAGTAATGTAGGGCCATATTTGGCTAGGCATAAAACTTTAATTTGCTCGTTGGTTTTGCATCAGAACCAAGGTATACAATACCTGCATAGTTCCAGACCTACTATATAGATTTTAGTCAGGAAGCTGAATAAAAACTTTTCTCTGCTCTGACTTAGGCTTTTATAGTTAATACAGTAGGGTCCGGTTAGGAGGAAATTTTTATGTTTGGTTTAGGATGGCTGGAAGTAGGTGTAATTGCAATAGTCGCAGTTTTAATTTTTGGATCTAAAAAAATTCCCGAACTAGGTAGCTCGTTAGGGAAAACTTTACGCGGTTTTAAAGAAGAACTTAAAAGCGATGACTCTATTGTTGATGACGATAAAGAATAGAAGTTATTAGTCTGTAATATGCCTTTGAGGATGTTTGCAAAGATTTATCTGTAAAAGTGCAAGAGATTAGCGCTCCCTCCTAGCCCACGGCAATAAAGCGGGTATCGCTATGCTGCCCGCTTTTTGCCTCCCCTTTTCAAGGGAGATTTAGAGGGATCTAAAATATTTGGCTACATTTCAAGCATTCTCTTACACAATATTGGCAATAGATGATTTAACACTGCCAGAATCAACCGCCACCACTCCATTAGTTTGTCCCTTTTGTACTACCGGGCGACGCGCTTCAATTAAACTAATTGCCCGGTTGACAGTTTCAGGTAAAACTACTACTAATCCACCGCTAGGAGCCTCATCTAAAGCTTTATTAATTGCTTCGGTTTCATTTAAAACGGTTTCGCAATTGCAATCTGGCTTGACTTGCATTATCCCTTTGGCGATCAATTGGGCTGCCGATCCCCGCTCCCTTCCCCGCGTGTCGTCATCTTCTTTGATGATGATGCGATCAAATATTTGTGCCGATAGCTTGCCTAATGTGACAAAATCCTCATCGCGGCGATCGCCAGGTCCGCCAATTACCCCGACTCGCTCCCCCGGCCAATTGCGGACAAAGCCGCCCAAGGCTTCGTAGCTGTGGGGGTTGTGAGCGTAGTCTACGAGGGCGTGATAGCCCCCTAAATCGAACATATTCATTCTGCCAGGGGTTTGGCTTACTGAAGCGCGGAAGGTAGTTAAACCCGCGCGGATTTGCTCGATTGTTACGCCTTGAGCAAAAGCTGCCACACTAGCCGCTAAAGCATTGGCAATCATAAAGGGCGCTCGTCCTTCCATTGTTAATGGGACGTGGACCGCCTGCTCAATTCGCAGCGTCCAATCGCCTTTTAAAATCGACAAGTAGCCGTTTTCGTATACCGCCGCTAATCCGCCTTGCTGGACGTGCTGTTGCACCAAAGGATTATTGAATTGCATGGTGAAGTAGGCAAGATTGGAAGTAACGCGCGATCGCATTTGGGCTACTAATTCGTCATCAGCATTGAGTACGGCATAACCCTTTGGCAATACAGCTTCCGCTACCACACTTTTTAAGTGCGCCATCTGATTTACGGTGTCAATATCCCCAATACCCAAATGATCCGCCGCCACGTTTAGGACTATGCCCACATCTGCCGCATCAAAAGCTAGTCCAGAGCGCAGAATCCCCCCCCGTGCCGATTCTAAGACAGCAATTTCGACAGTGGGATCTTGCAAAATTAGTTGAGCGCTTTGGGGACCTGTATTATCTCCTGGCTCTACTAAATAATCGCCGATATAAGTACCATCGGTAGTTGTAAAGCCGACCGTCTGCCCGGTTTGCTTCATAATATGCGCCAGCAGCCTAGTAGTCGTCGTTTTGCCATTTGTCCCGGTGACTGCCAATATTGGGATGCGGCTGGGTTTCCCTGGCGGAAATAGCATATCTAAAACCGCTCCAGCTACATTACGGGGTATGCCTTGACTGGGGCATAGGTGCATTCTGAAGCCTGGTGCGGCGTTTACTTCCACAATTACGGCATCTACTTCTCGTAATGGTCGGCTAATATCCGTCGTAACAATATCGATCCCCGCAATATCTAAACCAATTATTTTCGCTACTCGTTGCGCCAGCCAAACATTTTCTGGATGAATATCATCGGTACGATCTACGGCAATCCCACCCGTACTGAGGTTTGCTGTTGCCCGCAAGTAGCATATCTCGCCTTTGGGTAGCACAGAAGTTAGCTCGTAGCCTTGCCTTTCTAAGAGGGCAACACTGGTACGATCTATGGCAATGCGCGTTAAGACATTATCGTGTCCCTCACCCCGGTGGGGATCTTGGTTAATGATTTCAATTAGTCTAGCTACCGTGTTTTCTCCGTCACCAATCACGTGAGCGGGTACGCGCTCGGCAACGGCTACTACTTTACTATCGACCACCAGCACCCGATGGTCGCGCCCAACATAATAGCGTTCGACAATTACTGACTTTGAAATTTCTTTGGCGGCATCGTAGGCGTTTTCTGCTTCTTCTCGTGTGCGAATATCGATCGTAATCCCTCTGCCATGATTGCCATCAAGGGGCTTAATGACAATTGGATAACCGCCGACATCTTCCAGCGCTTGGGTTAATTCGTCTAAGTAGTTAATTACTGTACCTCTAGGTACAGGCACTCCGGCATTAGCAAGGATGCGCTTAGTACCTTCTTTGTCCGAGGCAAGCTCTACGCCCAATATCCCCGTGCGATCGCTCATTGTTGCCTGCAATCGATGTTGATGAACGCCGTAGCCGACTTGAATCAAAAAGCGAGTATCCAAAGCCATCCAGGGAATCCCTTTCAACTGGGCTTCTGTGACAATCGATTCGGTGCTAGGTCCCAAAGACGCATCTTGAGCCAATTCTCTCAAGTCTTGCAAATCTTGCTCTAGATCTTGTTTGGCATAACTACCCTTTTCGACAATACTCTGACACAGGCGCACGGCGGCTCTAGCGGCATAACGTCCTGCTTGTTCGTCTTGATACTCAACTACTACTTGATATATTCCCGCGCTTGATGTCTCGCGGGTACGACCAAACCCTACTTGCATTCCCGCCAGTTCTTGCAATTCTAGGGCTACGTGTTCGATGATATGCCCCATCATCGTGCCTTCTCGTACCCGGCTAAAAAAACCACCCCGGCAGCCTGGAGAGCAAAAGTGTTCTTCTAGACTGGGCAAGGCGGCAACTAAACCTGAATAAAAATCAGGAATTTCATTAGAGGGCAATTCTGCAAGTTCTTCCAAATCGAGCCGCATGACTATGAGTTTGTGGCGTCGAATACTCCAATAGTTGGGACCGCGTAACGTCTGGATTTTTAATATTCTCATGTCTATATGCGTTTATTGATTCGCCACAATTAAATAGTTTCCACCTGAAGATAACTAATTAACTGTTCATAGATAACAGTTTCTTGGTCATCTTTTATGCCTTTACTTTAATTGTCAACTAACTATTAGCAGAAATTTTTCAGCTATTACCGCTTAGTGTACAGGTGTCAGCTAGGAATTTGATGCACGGGAGCTAAAACAGTTCGTTGATTGAGGTGATAGCGATCGCCATGACTGAGGACGTGCAGGCGTAAATTGTGCAAACTCAACGGATCGGTTGCGCCGACATCGGGCTGATTTGTATAACAGCTTGCGCCTGGATCGACAATTGTGACCGTACCTTTGCCCATAACTTGCAGCCAGCCATCGCCTTCTACCATGGCACAAGTATCTTCATCAATCCCAATGCCTAGGCGATCGGGGTGAGTTGCGATCGCGCTAATCAATCTTGCCATGCGGTTGCGGTTTTGAAAGTGCTGATCTACGATTACCTCCGGTAAAATTCCTAGTCCCGTAGCCAAGTCTACCAGCGATCGATTGGGCGACTCGCCGCTACCACCACCAGCAATCATGTGATGACCCATCACGGCGGCTCCGGCGCTCGTCCCAGCTAGAGTAATTTGCGATTTTTGCACTCGCCGCCGGATAATTTCCATTACGGGCGTATCTGCTAGGACTCCACACAATCGTAATTGGTCGCCACCAGTTATAAATACTCCCGTACAAGCTTCTAAGACAGCTTGCATTGCTTCGTCGTCGCATTGTTCTCGTTCTCGGATATCGAGGACATCAATTTGTTTAGCGCCCATTTCCGTAAAAATGCTCGTATATCGCTCCCCAATAATACCTGGTTCGCGCGAAGCTGAGGGAATAATTGCAATATGAGCGTCTTCACCGCCTGTGCGACAAAAAAAAGTATGCAGAATTTCTTTGCCGTGAACTTTATCTTCTGCCCCACCAATAACCATTACTGCGGTTTTCGTTGCTTGGGGTGTCATCATTTCTAGTAGTTGAGCTTCTAGTTGTAGCATAATTTTTCTAAATAGCCTCAGCAGAATGTAACGCTCCAGTGTTTTTGATTAGGTTAATTTGCTTGACATTATTGTTTAAGTTCACCTCGCGTTTACCCTCTAGGCACGGAAAACCTGGCTTGGCGAGCATATATGCTGAGGCTTGCTCAATATCTTTTGAACGACTAACACTGGAGCATAAATAATTCGCAAGATGTCACAATATTTAAACATAATTTAATCAATTAAAATATCCTTTGCAAAGAGGAGATTTATTTCTCTACTCTCTATCTTCCTTCCCTTTCCCCAACAAAACAGTGCGATTTGATATTGTTAGCTTGTTTCCCGACTTTTTTACCTCTACCCTAAGTTCAGGGCTGTTGGGTAAAGCCTTAGAAAAACAGATTGCCCAAGTGCATCTAGTCAATCCCCGCGACTTCACTACAGACAAACACCGCAAAGTTGATGACGAACCTTACGGCGGCGGAGTCGGTATGTTGTTGAAACCCGAACCAATTTTTGCGGCGGTGGAGTCTTTACCCGCACTGCCTCGCCGGGGAGTTGTATTGATGACACCCCAAGGGCAAACCTTAAATCAGCCTATGCTTAAAGATTTTGCAGCGAATTACGACCAATTAGTAATTATTTGCGGTCATTATGAAGGGGTGGACGAACGAGTGCAGTTTTTAGTGACCCGTGAGGTGTCCTTGGGGGATTTTGTCTTAACGGCGGGGGAAATTCCTGCATTAGCGCTAATTAATGGCGTGGTGCGCCTGCTACCAGGAACTGTAGGCAAAGTTGAATCCTTGAGCGCAGAAAGTTTTGAAGCAGGGTTATTGGATTATCCGCAATATACGCGCCCTGCCGAATTTCGCGGCTGGAGAGTGCCGGAAGTATTGCGATCGGGCAATCATGCGGCGATTTCCAAGTGGCGCTACGAACAGCAATTACAAAAAACCCGTAGATGCCGCCCCGATTTATTGGAAGGTTAATTATTAATTACAACTTGAGGAAAGTTGTTTCGTACGCGCGATCGCTTTTCCTCAAAATTACATGGGTGACGAAGAACGGCTACTTTCAGTGTATATCCTCATCTTTATCGTCATGGGCAAACCTATGGTAGAGGAAGTCTGGAGGGTAATTTCGCAGTTGATAATAGATGCGAGGGCGATCGCGCGGATGAGAAAAAGGACTTTCTATTAGTTTCCTAACAATTGCGGCGGGATTATTGACCATTATTACTGAGCGATCCTCCAAAAAGCCTTGTTTTGAAGTTAGGTTAGCTGCTATAATAAATGACTGCGTCGCTGTCCATAAGTTAAGTACAAATACTAATTTATGGCTTGAATGGCTACCAGAGCGATCTATAATAGCTATTACAGCCTTGGTTTACTCAAAGCATAAAAGCTAGAAGGTAGTGCTAGAGGTAGTTTTAATCTCAGAGCGGCGACATAGCCAAGTGGTAAGGCAGAGGTCTGCAAAGGGCATAGCCCCAGCTACCTAGAGCGCCAGAGTCTTTATTAGATGGCTTCACTAGCAGAATAACTGATGACTACCCACTATTTGACTACTATTTGACTACCAGTCTGAGTCAAGGATCTACAAGGATCTTAGACAAATGGCATCAACTACAAAGCAGTCATCAGGTACAGTAGGTATTGAAGTTAAAGGAAATAAGCTAAGGCTCAGACTACCAAGGGCGATCAATGGCGGTAGCCAGAAATACATCTCCACTAGACTAGATAACACCTCAGAGAACTTTAAAAGGCTACAGTCTTTAGCTTGGCAGATAGAAGCTGATATTAGCGATGGCAAGATCGCTGAAACTATCCAAGGCTACTACAGCCAGTTCAAAGCTACACCCCTAGCGATCGCTCTAAATGCTTTGGTAGCAGTGCCAGCTAAAGCAATAACACTCAGCCAGCTTTGGGCGCAATATTGCGACTACAAGCGATCGCAGTTAGCTGTAACTACCTATCAGAAAGACTACCTTAAGAAATATGCTAACTATATCGCTAGGCTACCTCAGCAACTAACCCAAGCAATAGCCATTAGAAATACTCTGGTAGCCACTGTTAGCCCTGATACTGCTAAAAGACTGCTAACATTACTTTCAGCTTGTGCTAACTGGGCTAGTAAGTCTGGTTTGATAGAAGCTAACCCATTTATTGGTATGGCAGCAGATGTAAAGCTACCTAAAACCAACCAGAATATAGACCCATTCAGTGCAACTGAAAGAGATGCGATCCTAGCAGCATTCCAAGCCCATCCCAGACATTGCCACTACTACAGCTTTGTTAAGTTTCTGTTTCTAACTGGGTGTAGAACTGGGGAAGCGATCGCTTTGCAATGGCAGCACATTAGCCCAGACCTTAGCTACATCACCTTTGCTGAGTCTTACAGTTGCAGCCTTAAGGTTAGAAAGTCTACCAAGACTGGGGTGGTTAGAAAGTTCCCTATCAATGCTGACTTGCGATCGCTCCTAGTCGCCATTAAGCCCACCAATACCCAACCAGAGGATCTAGTCTTTACTTCTCCTACTGGGCTACCCATAAATAACAGCAAGTTTACTAACCAAGTATGGCGAGGCTGCAAGGTAGGTCAAAAGACTTACAAAGGCATATTGCCAGCATTGGTAGCTAGTGGCGCTGTAGGCTCTTACAGATGCCCATATAATGCTAGGCATACTTTTATTACAATGATGCTGGCAGTCAATGTCACCATACCCCAAGTAGCTAAGTTAGTTGGCAATAGCCCAGAGGTTATCTTGAGGCACTATGCTGGGAATGCGATCACTGAAGTCCCTAGCATTTAGAGCTAACTTAAGCCTACAACCTAGAGTTAGCACTTAGCTACCCATAAGCATTTATACTTAAACCAAAGCCAACCCAGGATCTACCCAAGGTTGGCTCTATGCTATCTATTATTATTTCTGTAAAGAAGTTCCACAAGGGTATCGAGGATCGCCTTAAGGTAGTTGGCTACCTAACTAGCTGCCTCAGCTTGGGTTAACTCAGCTTTAGCTTTAGGGTCATAGGTAAATAAGCCTGTTAGCTTCCCATTAACACAAAGGAAAATGCCATCTAGTTCAGTCCAGTGATCGCACTTGTTCAGAATATCAGCTAGCAACTCAATGTCATCTATAAGATGGATCTCTACCCCTTGTAAGGTAGTGCCAGCGATAACTTGAATATCTGAGTTAGGTGACTGCATTTATGTCTCGCTTTTGATCTTAGTTATCCTAATATTCTAACACACACACCCTAAGCTGCCACCCATTGTTGCCACCCAGAATAGCAAAATGCTTATGGGACAAGCCTTAAGACCTGCCACCCACTGAGACAAATAGGAGGCACTTGGGTGGCAGCTAGCTACCTACTACCCAATATTCTCTAGTCTCATCTGCGGGTATCCATGTCTTACCCTCTGGGTCATGCTGAGAAGCCCAGCCATTAACTAACTTTTTAATACCTACTTGACCTAAGTTAGTTCTGATAGTGTTGACCATTCCAAGGTTAGCTAGCTTAGGTTTAAAATGCTCTAATAGTTCCTCTGTGGATAGCCTCATAGGCTCAGTTGGTGGCGCTTCTGCTACTGCCTCAGTTGGTGGCTCATTTATGAGGCTAGTAGCTTCCTTAGTTGGTTCTATGGCTATTTCCTCATTAACTGTTTCGACTGCTGCTGTAGGGTCTTTTGTTGATGCCTCTGCTAATGCTGCTAGCTCAGACTTAGTAAACCACTCAAGTTGCCCAGGGGTTTTCTGCATCAAGAAAGTTCCATCAGCATTGATAGCTACTTCATCACCTGGGAAGGTAGTAAATATCTTAAACTTTGGTCTACCACTTGCAGACTTTCCATACACTGTGTAAATAATACCTAGATCATTACTAAGGTGGTATGTCACACCATCTATCTCTTGACTAACTTTTGCTGTGCCCAATATCTGGAAATGGGCTTTCGCAGACCCACCTGTTATGACCTGACCTTTTTCAAACTTAGGAGGGCTATCTTGGGTGGCAACAATGGGTGGCACTTGGGTGGCAGCCTCAAGTTTAGTCAACCTAACCTCGATCGCTTGCTGCCATTTGTCTTGTCTATCTTGGGTGGCAACAATGGGTGGCAGCTTAGGGTGTGTGTGTATGCTGGCTAAGATGATCGCATTTAGTGCATCTGTCAGGTTGCAGTTATGGGTGGCAGCATAAGTATCTAGAATAGCGATCGCCTCTGGCTCAAACCTAACTGACTTCTTTACTCTTTCTGTGGGTGGCATAGTTTTAATAGTGGGTGGCAGTGGGTGGCAGGCTTAAATGTATGTATAGCAACTATTATAGCATAATGTGTGGCACTAATGGGTGGCAGCTTAGGGTGTGTGTGTGCTGGCTTATTCTCAAGTTAGATCCTAGTTTTAGAAAATATTTGAGTTAACTAAGTTGACTCTTAGCGATCACACACACACCCTAGTGGGTGGCACTAATGGGTGGCAAATGGCTGAGAAGGTTACACAGTAACCATTTAAGCTTGCCACCCACTGGGATAGTTTTGGGGATAGTCAGGTCAACTGGTGCCGCACCAACTAGAACTCAAAAGCGACTAAGCCATGCTTGCCAGTCCTAAGATCAACAGGAAACTTCTCAAGTAGTTCTAAGTCACTAACTTGATGGACATAGCAAGCACTGCCTTGTGAGCAAGCATTATTCGAGCTAAAAGTAGCTTTTTTGAATGCCTCAGCATCAGCAGCTAACAAAGTGCCATCACCAAGTTCATAGACCACTAGCGCTATCTTGCGATCGCAATAGTCCGATACATTAAGACCCTTTAGATCTTTGTAGAACCTATTTTTAGCGCCATAGCAACTGTTGGTCGGATAAATAACTGACACTGGCTTGCCACTAGCATCTAGGTTAACTCCCTGAAACCTATTAAAGGGAACTACACAAACAGCCCCAACTGTGCCATCATAAGAATATAAAGCATTTTTTCTTGCAGTTATCATGGTTTCACCCTCCTAGGGTTAAAAGCTCCAGTTAGCTTGCTTTCGAGGGCGATCGCTATTCTGGGTAAATATTTGAGAAAGTTAAGAGGGTTAGGTAGTTGGCACTACTTAGCCCTTTTTTGGTTATTGAGCTAGGTATTCTTTCAAAGCGGTTCTAAGGACTTCGCACATTGAAAGCTCTTGCTTCTTGGACTCAGCCTCTAGTTGCGCGATAAGTTCCTCTGGAGCTAAAAAACCTATTCTCACTTGCTGGCGATATTTGGCTCGATAAGTCATTGACAAAGCTCCACTGATGTGTGTCACTACTACAGTGTTTTGTGTGTTTGTCTGTATGCTCCTAGCCAATATCCAAAAGTAGCCCACTAAATGGCTAGAAGCCTGACACAGTAGCTTATTCGCAATATCGGTTAAATGATGGTTAAAGGCTACCTAAATGGCTGTAGCGATCGCCATCAGTTGAGCTAGAATAGATAACTGCCAGTCATTCCCAGAGTAAGTATAAATACTTATGAGAGCGACTAAAATGAGCAAGTGACTACCAGATGACTACCAGAGCGATCTATAATGGCTAATACAGCCTTGGCTCACTCAAAGGGTAAAACCTGAAAGGTAGTCATAGTAGTAGCGCGATAGCGCGAGCGGCGACATAGCCAAGTGGTAAGGCAGAGGTCTGCAAAACCTTTATCCCCCGGTTCAAATCCGGGTGTCGCCTTGTTTTACATTGCCAATAATTACCCCAAACCCCCGATTTATCAAGTATCTCAGGGGTTCTTAATAATTGTAAATGTAGTTTAATGTGCCTGGATATACCTTAATGTACCCAGAAAATTAGTCCAATTTTAGTCCTGTGAGTATTCAAGCCAAATTGAACCAGGCTAACGGACGGCTGCGATCTGGAAAAGTAGGAGTAAGGATCGAAGTTAGAGGTGATCGCGTGAAACTTTGCAAAAATAGGGGATTTAAGGTGGCGCACCCATAGAACTAGGAACGATCACTGGTTGACCTACATGGGCAGGACACGCGCCCTTGCGTGTGACCCAACCTTGTCCTTCCGGTAAGGTGATGTTGTGAGGTAAGTCATATACCAAGGGAGCCTCCCCCTCGCCATAAACCTGGCGCAGGCGTAACCGCAATAACTCTGCCAGCAACAGGCGATTTACAAAGGCGTAATTTGCCGCCGTCGCTTCCGCTTGCAGATAATCAGAAACGGTTTCTGGGTGAGTGGCTAAAGAGAGGGGAAACAATCGGGAATCCAGGATACTTTAATCCCTCTTTCCACAACGCTTGAGCGTGATCGCGCCACATCCCACCAACGTACTTACCAACATTTCGAGATCCTGAATGAATCATGAAGGCAAGCTGACCTTCTCGAACTAACCCAGATTTTGGGACTAATTCCTCTGGCGACCATCGTATATGTCCTGACATTGAGCCATTGAGAAAAATGCGATCGCACTTTGTTGCCAGTTGATCGATATTTGACTTGACAAAGCTCCCTGTTGGTTTATTTGACATGGCATCTATCCACCCCAAGACTCCATCTTGAAAGATTGCCTGCATGGTTTGAGCCGTCATGGTTACATCGCGCTTGCCAAAAAAGTAATCTCCATCAATTCAACAAAGCGATCGCGCTCTTGCAAAAATTGTCCTACAGACAAATCGGCAACGTGCAACCGCATTCCGCAGTTGATGTCCGAGCCGACTGCTGCCGGAATTACCTGCCCTGATGTTTCTACAACCGAACCTATGGCAACTCCAGGATGAAAATCCGGCGTTGCACAGACACGGCAAATATGTCCCCCATCAGAATGCTTTGCCTTTGCTAGGCTTGCCAGTTGCTTAAAAGCTTTTGCCTCAATAGGGAAACTTTCAGGTAGTAGAACCTCGGCAATGGGTGCGTCAGGCGAATCTGCCCAGCGCACTGAGTAGGATTGATTTTTGTATTGCACGTCTAGCCCCTGCCGAGCCAATGCTCGCAGAAGCCGCAACATATTGTTTGGCTGCATAAAACGCTAGTCAAAAAACTTAAGTAGTGCTTGGTTTTGAAGAGAGCTTGACTTGGGTTCAGCAGCCGCAGTCAAAGTATTAGGTCAACAACTTCGCATAGAAATTAGGGATGCTCTTGAGAGTACGTAGTTCAAGTCCTACATAGTTTGTATACTATAGCACAGAAGTTTGTGGGATGAGAAAAAATGAAGGTTTGCACTCTTTAATTAGAGGACTAGCGATCGCACTTTTAGCTGTAACTTGCTCGATGTTAAGGCAATCGCTTGCTACAAATGCAAGGGTTATACAAAAATATGACCATACAAGATATCTGTGAACAGTTCAAGCTTTCTAAAAATCCGAAATAACCGACAAAAAGCCTGTTTTGTATAGTCTTTATGATGAAGATACATAAATATTATTGTCCAAAAGTCTGAACGGCTGCCAGTCCTTCGGAAAAGTTTGCACAAGCGGAAAACCGTCGTTTTACAACTACTTTCCCTACCTTATTGATATAACCACACTTATCTTTGACCTTAACTGCTGCTAATCCTTCAGAAAAGCTGTTCGCTAGATCGAATTGGGTGGTAATAACTTGTTTGCCAGTCCCATTAATATATCCCCATTTTCCAGCATTTTCTATTACTGATATGTGTCCAGGCTTGTCACTATCTATGGATTTTTTACCGATGTTTACTGCTGCTAGCCCTTGCGAAAAGCTGGCTGCTTCATTAAATTTCGGTTTAATAACCAACTGACCTCGTTTGTTGATATAACCCCAATCGTCGATATAATTGCCATTGGCATTTGGTCCACCTGTACCACCATAGGTTGCTACGGCTGCCAATTCTTCAGAAAATCCCCAAGTTCCAAAAAAAGTTGGCTCAACTATCATTTTTCCTGTTTTATCGATGTAACCGTAGGCACAGAGAACTGGACCACAAGTACCACCACCGCCAGTTTCTACGGCTGCGAGTCTTTGCGATAAGCTGTCTGCTTGAATAATTTCTGCACCAGATTCTGTTTCTGCTGGAATAATTTGTTTACCAGTTTTGTCAATATAGCCCCATTTGTAATCAAGTTTAACTGCTGCTAATCCTTCAGAAAAACTGTAGGCTTCATGCAACTGGGGTGGGATGACAACTTTTCCAGTCTTAGCGATATATCCCCAACTTTCCCAATTACTGCCAACTTGGACGGCTGCTAATCCTTTAGAAAAACCGTAGGTTTCAATAAACTGCGGTGTAATAACCATTTTTCCAGTTTGGTCAATATAGCCCCACTTGTCGTCAAGTTTAACTGCTGCAAGTCCTTGCGAAAAGCTATAAGTGTCACTGAAGTCAGGTTTAATGACTAGCTTTCCTGTCTTATTGGTATAGCCCCACTTGTCACCAATTTTGACTGCTGCTAATCCTTGCGAAAAATCCTTTACTTCACTGAACTGCGATGCAATAACTAGCAATCCTTTCTTGTTGATAAAACCATAATTTCCTGCTTTTACTGACCCTATAGAAGGCGATAAATTGAAAGTAATAATACAGGTTGAAAAAGTTATTATTGCTAGTAAAATAGCAACCAGTCTGAATTTCATCGAAAATCTGACATCCTGAAGCTTTATATTGAAGTTAAATAAAATAATTATTAGTCGAAAAATTGATTATAACTAATGAAGATTTGCTCTTTAATCTAAACTTATTTAGTCTTTAAATTCAAGTCATAAAATGAACAAGCTTTTACACCTGGAAATATTAATAACTGGGACAGTTATTATCGGTTCAGCACATTTTGAGGCAAAGTCTCAATCTCAAACACTCAAGTTAGCACAAATATTTAAGGAACAAACTCAGATTGCTACAAATAAAAAATCAAGTTCCATCGTAGCAACAAGTTCTCCTAAGTTAGGACACGATAATGGCTCCATAGTCAGTCATAAAAGTACAGAATTATATTTTACCCAAGTATCAGAAGCTACTCTGACGCAATTTATTAAACTTACTTAACCCTAACGATCCAAATGCGTACTTCTATCGGGGTCTTATTCGCACAGAGGAAAGAAACTACAAAGGCGCAGAAGCTGATTACACTCAAGTAATTAGACTCAAGCCTAATGATGCTGATGCCTACAATAGACGGGGTCTTCTCCGTGAAGCATTAGAAAATTACCGAGGTGCGGAAACAGATTTTACTCAAGTAATTAACATCACTCCTAAAGACGCTGATGCTTATATGCGTCGGGGTCTTATCCGCACCCAATTAAAAAACTATTCTGGCGCAGAAGCGGATTACTCTCAAGCAATTAAACTTGACTCTGAGCTTGCTTATGGTTACTACAACCGAGGTATTGTCCGTCAAAAATTGACAAACTATTCTGGCGCAGAAGCGGAATTTTACTCAAGCAATTGAACTTAACCCCATTGACGCTGATAGCTACAACAGCCGGGGTCTTATCCGCACCCAATTAAAAAACTATTCTGGCGCAGAAGCGGATTTTACTCAAGCAATTAAACTTAGTCCTGATGACGCAGATGGCTACTACTATCGGGGTACTCTCCGTAATAAAGTGAAAAACTATAAAGGCGCAAAAGCCAATTTACAGAAAGCGGCTCAACTAGATCGTTAGCAAAATAAGATAAAACAGCACAAAAACTATTAATCTAATTGCAAGCATTACAAAAACAATCTAGTTGTCGTGCTTCAATATCACCATAGCCAAACTCGCTCTGTTTGAGAGGGCAAACTGTGTTAGATAATTCACTATCTTAGTAATAAAAGCGCTTTGATATTATTTGTCGCAACAAACAGACAGCCTCCCTTACCGAGATTGGTTTACCGATTAGATATCTTTGTTTTGGCGACAACTAAGTACAGAAAAAAAATTTTAGGGAAGATGTGAAGTCAGCAGCTTTCACCGCCTCTACAATTACATCTGGCTCGTCTACCCATACAAAATGACTGCTTCTACTTACGTCAACTATCTGACAATTGGTTGACAAATTGCCTAGCTCTTTGTGCATCTTATTCCGCAATTGGTTAGCGCCTTGTAGAGGAATAAACATAGTCCCAAAAGACGGTTTGAAGAAGGTACTAGACTTAATACTTACTATAGGCATTGTCCCAAAATACTTGGCTACAGTGACTTGACACGCACTTTTGTCTAAATTTATTATTTCTCGACTCATTGTAATCCAGTGTTTGGGACGACAAAAAGAACGTTTCACCCAATTGAGAGAATCTGGAGGACAGTTGCGTAACTGGGGCTTTAGGAGTTTAAATACTCCGCACACTTTGAGTAATCTAATAATCCCGATTGTTAAGCCTATAGTTAACATTACAAAACCGGAGAGGAAAAAAAGTTAGTTTCAATGCTTGTAATGGAACAGACATCTTGAGCATTCCTGTCTCATGCAGCGCATCTGTAAGTACAATTCCTACGACTTTTTGGGGAAACAAATGGGCATATAGTCGTACATTGTAGCTGCCATAGGAATCTCCTACCAAGATATATGGTGGCTCGATTCCTGCTCTTGTTAGTAAGATGTCTAATTCTTTAACCATTTGATGGCTAGTGCGAGGATGGGGGCTATGGTCACTCCAGCCATATCCTGCCCTATCGTAAATACATACTCGTGCTAATAGTGCCAATTTCTCAATTAGAAAATAGCCTTCTACTCCTCCTAAGCTATGCTCTATAACGATTGTTGGTCTAGCTTTTCCCTTTACGCAAAGATGCAACCACCACCCACATCAATTAGTTGACCGGGTGGTGGTTGCTGGTTTTCTAATAAAAGTGCGATCGCTTGATAAAGTGTTGTCGCTATTAGCAAAAGAACTTGGATTGAAAGCATTTTTCCTGCTTAGGTTTGCAATATAACTGTTATTGCTCGGTAGCGTGCTTGCATCGTTCTGCATTGTGCCAGTTTAGTAAGTCAATACTGACATCAGGTTTTAGAAAATCCTCGCCATCTTCGGCAGCATCGGGGTTCAGCTTGTATAGTCCCATACTCAAGTGTTGGGGAAAGTTGGCAAGTAGTCCAGCTATAGAATCGGCTACAACGATTTGCGATCGCGCAGAGTAGCCGCTAAGCCAACCCAAAACAATTACTCAGCTTCAATCAGCACCGTAACCGCAGCAACAGCAATTAGCATTTCATCGTTTTTATCATTCAGGGAAGCGATCGCTCGACCTTGAACTACCATACCCCCTGACTCCACAATTAGAGATTTGCGACCAAACGGTAGCACAGCTAGTACCTCAGCTTCCCGAACCTGCTCTGGATAAGGTACGGCTACTTTGACTTCAACAATCATTCGATCGGGATCGCTTAATCCTGCCACCTCCCAAACCCCAGGCAAAGCATTATGAGCGATCGCATTTCTTACAGCCCTCGCCGCCGCAACCGTTGGTTCTTGCCCGTGCTGGTCAATGCCCATACCCATTTCGATAATTAAACGTTTACGAGCCATCGCTACCTTTTCAAAACTCCTTTATTAGCTTAAAGCTTCCTAGGCGCTACGAGCAGCAAAGCATACAACCAAGGCAGCACTTCGCCATGACTATACCAAAAAGCAGCCGTATTATCTAATGTCGTCAATTCGTCAATCCTTGTCCTGATTGCCGTTGGCGGTAACATTGGTCATCCGAGTTTAGACTAAAATAGTAGAGAGAAAAGACTTAGGCAGATGCTTGATTGCTAAGAAGTAGAGGTTTTAGAGCATGAAAGACTTATGGCAAAACTTGTTATTGCTCACTGGCAGTATTACTGGATTAAGCAATGAGTTGGGGGAGAATTCTACTCTCTTATTCGATTCATGTTACGCAGCAGAGAATGTTGCTTTCATGCTTGGCGGTCAATGGGACGAGTGTAATAGTGTTGTCCTATCGGTAGCCGACGAAATAGCAATCGAGACGGCTGCCAAAATAGTTGGAGCTAGATGGTGTTACAAAGGTAAGTCTTGCACTTTATTACCTAAATTGAGCGTCGAAGTATTAAAACGACGCTATGCAATTGGAGATAGACATTTTATCAATGCTAATTTAATGGGTGCAGACTTAAGTAATTTGAATCTAAGTCAAGTTAATTTCGGTTGGGCAAAGTTAAGGGGAGCTAATTTGAGTGGCACAAATCTCCGCAACGCCGATCTAACGGAGGCAGATTTGAGTGATGCTAATTTGAGTGGTACTGACCTAACGGGGGCAACCTTGAAGCGAACAATTTTGAGCTAGATAAAGCAACAATGACTGGAATAGTGGGTGAGAGGTTACGGCAAGTAATGGATCTCCACCCTGGGTAATCTTAGATTATGGAGAAACGACGTTTTAATTTCAAAAGAATCGCAATTTCACTGCCAAGGTTAATTTTTACTCCATTGGACTGATGCTTAAAAGACTTATTTAGGTTATGGGTCAAATAGCTTTTAGGCACTTTGCTACATATTGTGGCGCTCGATCTACACAATTTGACGACTTTTTAGGCAGCATAAAGTAAAACGGTAGCGTGTGCTACAATTGATTTAAGCTAAGTTTAAATCAAAACTCAATTAGAGCCTGAGATTTCCGTCTCAAAATCAACTTTACTTAGGCTTTGCGAAGACTTACTTAGATTATATATTTTTACTGGATCGAGATTTTTAAAAGTTGCAAATAACTTACAGACTTCATACTTGATAAAGTTTATGCGAAGAATTCGTACATACTGTAGAACTTTATTGTAGAGAATTTTGGCAACTTCAAAAAAACTCCCAATGATTCGGGAATAACTTGAAGGAAATTAATTTCATGGCGCTCGTTAAAGAAACAGCTTTAGTCTACTGCGAAAATCAATTTGGCTTAGTGGACGGAAAAACCGCCGCAGGTTTGATTCGACATTCGGAAACTTATACCATTGTTGGGATTATTGATAGTTCCTTGGCTGGCAAGGATGCAGGAGAAGAATTAGGGGATAAAAAAAATGGTATTCCCATTTTTGCTAACTTAGCTCAAGCTTTAGATAAACTTGCAGAAGTTCCCAATTGTTACATTTATGGCAAAGCTCCCTTAGATGCTTGTATATCCTCGCAAGAAAAGCTGCTAATTTTAGAAGCCATGTCAAAAGGGATGGATATTATTAACGGGCTGCATCAATTTTTCTCAGACGATCGCGAATTTGTAGCTATGGCTGTTAAGTGCGGCATTCAAATTAAAGACATCAGAAAACCGCCGCAATTAAAAGATTTGCACGTTTTTACGGGTCAAATATCTAAAGTAAATATTCCTGTAATTGCTGTATTAGGTACTGATTGTGCTTGCGGAAAAATGACTACCGCCGTGGAATTGAATAAAGCCTTAAATAGCCTGGGAATAAAATCGGTAATGGTGGCGACAGGGCAAACTAGCCTAATGCAGGGTTCAAAGTACGGCGCAGCAATGGACGCGCTTGTTTCCCAATTTGCAATTGGTGAAGTAGAGAATGCCGTTGTTCAGGCTTTTGAGTGCGAAAATCCCGATCTAATTTTAGTTGAGGGACAAAGTGCGGTTAGTCATCCGGCTTTTATGAGTTCTGTGGGTATTTTAAAAGGAAGCATGCCCGATGGCGTTATCCTCCAACATCCTCCTGCTAGAAAGTTTCGGTGTGATTTTCCTCATTTAACTATGCCTACCGTTGAGAGTGAAATTCAACTGATTGAAGCTATCTCCCAATCTCAAGTTATTGCGATCACACTCAGCCACGAAGACTTAACAGACGAAGCAGTTAGGAGAACCATTACTGATTACGAAAACCGTTTTCAATTGCCAACCACTGATGTATTGAACTACGGATGTCAAAAACTCGTTCAAGCATTATGCGATCGCTTTCCCAAGCTGAACCAAAAAATCAAACAAGAATTACAAACTATTCCTCTATTGGCAATGAGGTAAACGTAAAACCTCTGGACGACATACATAAAATGAAAGCATTAATGCCAAGAATAGAGATTAGCTTATCTCAAATAAGGCATAACGCTCAGGTACTATCGGAACTTTATGGACAACAGGGAATTTCCTTAATGGGAGTTTCCAAAGCCGTATTAGGAGATCCGGCGATCGCTAAAGCAATGATTGAAGGCGGAGTAAAATTTATTGCCGATTCTCGCCTTGAGAACATTCAAAGAATGAAAAATGCCGGGATATCGGCTCAGTTTGTGCTTCTGCGTACCACTTTAAGTCAGGCAGAATCTGTAATTGAGAATGTGGATATCAGTCTTAATACGGAACTTGAGACTGTCAAAGCACTTGCTCACTATGCAAGGGTTCATAACAAAATCCATCAAATAATTGTGATGGTAGAGTT
This sequence comes from Aliterella sp. E5.1, assembly GCF_057473825.1. Taxonomy (NCBI): domain Bacteria; kingdom Bacillati; phylum Cyanobacteriota; class Cyanophyceae; order Chroococcidiopsidales; family Aliterellaceae; genus Aliterella; species Aliterella sp. E5.1. The sequence continues at coordinate 33,270 of NZ_JBYCCV010000020.1, read as the reverse complement.
GGGCGATCTGCGAGAGGGCATACTTAAAGGCAACCTTTCGCAATTCATTAAAACAACTCTTGCTCTACCCCATATCAAAATTATTGGTATTGGCTGCAATTTGGCGTGTTTTGGGGGAATTAAGCCAGATAGCCACAAAATGCGTGAGCTATCCCAGTTAGCTGATGCTATTGAAAAAGAATTTTCAATTAATTTGGAAATAATTTCGGGCGGAAATTCAGCAAACTACGAATGGTATAAAGCTTCAGAAAAAGTCGATAGAATTAATAACCTACGTTTAGGTGAATCGATTCTTTTAGGTTGTGAAACTGTCAACCGAAAATTTATTCCAGGTCTGCAAGCCAACGCTTTTAAGTTGATTGCTGAAGTAATTGAGTCTAAAGACAAGCCATCTTTACCCTTTGGAGAAAGCTGCCAAAATGCTTTTGGCAGTGTTCCCACCTTCATCGATCGAGGCATTCGACGGAGAGTTATTGTTGCTTTGGGCAGGCAAGACATTTTGGTATCTGGCTTAAAGCCTAGTGAAGATTTGGAAATACTAGGGTCTAGCAGCGATCATATTGTTCTCGACAGCAACAACTATGACTTAAAAGTTGGTAGTGAAGTGAAGTTTAGCCTAGATTATGGTGGACTTTTAGCGGCAATGACTTCTCCTTTTATTGACAAGCAATTTGTTAATTACGCTTGAACGCACTTACACTTCATGACCAAACTAAATTTTAAAGCAGCATACTACGCAGATTGCCGAAAATTAGGAGCGATCGCTTTCCTTGCTAGTAAAAAGCGATCCCGCTGTAAGAGTGTCAATTAATATACTTGAGGAACAAAGAATTGCTCGTTGCGAGGGGCGCGGGCATAATCTTCAGCCGTAGGTCTAGCCGGAAGTTCTAGAGGCGGAGGGGTCATATCTTCATAGGGGACTTTACTCAGTAAATGATGAATGCAGTTCAGTCGGGAGCGTTTTTTATCATCTGCCTCAATCGTAAACCAGGGAGCTTCGGGAATATTTGTACGGGCAAACATGGCATCTTTTGCTTGCGAGTAATCCATCCAGCGATTACGTGATTCCAAATCCATTGGACTAAGTTTCCAACGTCTTGCTGGATCGTGACTGCGGGACAAAAAGCGCCGCTCTTGCTCCTCATCGCTAACTGAGAACCAGTATTTGAGTAAAACAATGCCCGAATTAACCAACATTCGTTCAAATTCTGGGCAAGATTGCATGAATTCTTGATACTCAGCGTCAGTGCAAAAGCCCATAATCCGTTCAACCCCCGCTCGGTTGTACCAACTGCGATCAAATAATACAATTTCTCCTGCGGCTGGCAGGTGTTCTACATAGCGCTGAAAATACCACTGAGTTTTCTCGCGATCGGAGGGAGTGCCTAGGGCAACAATGCGACAACCACGAGGGTTGAGCGGTTCGGCAATGCGTTTTATCACTCCTCCCTTACCCGCAGCATCGCGCCCTTCAAAAATTATCACAACTCGATAACCGACGTGCTTGAGCCAGTATTGCATTTTGACTAATTCAACCTGGAGTTGCCGCAGTTGAGTTTCATAAATCTTCTTGGGAATTTTTTTAGTGAAGACTTCGTTACTACCATCGAAAATCTTTTTTGATTTCTTAAGTTTTTTCTTATCTTGCTTTAATAGGCTTTCTGCTAAGTCTGTAGCTTGTTTAGCTAAACCATTATTTTTTAGTTCTTCTCCCTTAACTTCATCTGTTGACATATACAATTACTCTCTACTATCTAATTGGGTTAATTTAAGCTTACTTACAAAGCAAAGATTTGGTCTGTATAACATACGTCAAATGTCTGACAGAGATAAACACTGTAAAAATTTTAACTTCGTAGCCTGTAGAATCCATTGATTGCTTAGTATCTTAGCTTGCGATCGCCATCGATCGTTGCTTTACACAGTCTCAATCAATACAATCTGGTGTGGTTTTGTGTCTTAGAATACTGTCAACTTTTGATTTCAGCAACATTACTGATGCTGCTAGTAACGCTGCTGGCAATGGGACTAGCTTATTTTTTTGTTAAACCGATTAATCAGTTGATTGGGAACGCCCGCAAGGTAGAAGCAGGACAATTAGATGTGATCGCGCCCTTGGATACAGATGATGAATTTGGGGAACTCGCCCGCTCAGTCAATGCTATGGTTCGTAGCCTGCGCGCTCAGACTAGCCTAGTTGAGGAGAAAAATCAGGAGAACGAACAACTACTACTGAGTATTTTTCCAGCAGTGATCGCCAAACGCCTCAAAAGCGGCGAGAAAAACATTGCTGAAAGTATTTCTAATGTCGCCGTTCTATTTTCCGATTTAACTGGGTTTGCCAAACTCTCAGACTTGCTCACCGCCCACGAAACTGTCAGCATTTTGAATGCTTTAGTTAGTTCCTTTGACGAAGCTACAGAGCGCTATGGGATGGAAAAAATTAAAACAATTGGCGACAGCTACATGGCAGTGTGTGGGCTATCAGTACCTTACCTCGATCGCGACAAACGAGCGAATGATCGAGCGTCAGCCTAGTGTTGCTCGTGAAATCAGCCAAATCCTTGAGCTTCGTCGCCGGAGCGTTCAATCTGTTAGGCAAACGGGCGCTGCATCGCCATCTATATAATTCATAATCGGTGTCCTTGGCTTGCTATCTAGATGGCGATTAATCAAAGTAATATCGCCACCTTTAAGTTAGACTTTCTCATTTCGCACTCCAAACCGTAACTTTGGATTGGAATGGTGGAAATCATGAGGTTGCTAGAGCATGAAAATCATATCAGCCTAACTTAAAGCTGGCTTTAGGTATCTGCTATTTGATAAACAGCATTTCCTGGTACTTAGGCAAGGGCCACAAATCGTCTGCTATTTCACCTTCTAAGGCATCAGCGTACTCGCGAACTCGATCCATCATCGGACGAATCGTTTTTGCCGAATATTGCAAGTGTTCTTCGGCGATCGCAAAATCATGCTTACTTAGCGCATCACTTAATTTACTTACATTATCCATTAGCATTTTGGTCAGCGAAGCCACCTTTTCAACGCTTTCTTTTTCAAGTTCTACCCCAATTGCTTTCAAATTGGCGATCGTGCTAGAAAGCTCAGATAAGTAGCGATAGGCAGCAGGGTAGATCACCGTTTTTGCCATACTAATCATCAGTTTGGCTTCCATCTCAATTACCTGGATGTACTGTTCAGCATAGACTTCAAAGCGACTTTCTAGTTCAGTGGCAGACAGCACGCCCGTTTTTTCAAATAGTTCCTCAATATACTTTTCTTTTAAAATGGGCAAGGCATCAGCAGTAGTCGGTAAGTTTAACAACCCCCGCTCCACCGCCATCTTGTGCCATTCTTCCGAATAGCCGTTGCCGCCAAAAATAACCGCGCTGTGTTGATCCATCACCGACTTAAGTACCGTATAAGCGGCATCATTTAGTGCAACCCCTTTGGCTAACTCAGCCTCTAGCGTATCTGCCACCCAAGTCAATGAATCAGTCAAAATCATATTCATTGCCACCAGTGGACCAGAAACAGCTTGATTAGAACCAACAGCCCGAAACTCAAAGCGGTTGCCTGTAAAAGCAAAAGGTGATGTCCGATTGCGATCGCCTGGATCTTTAGGAAATTCGGGTAAGGTATCTACGCCCAAGTTCATCACCCCAGCATGGGCAGAGTTTTTCACTTCTCCCTGCTTAATTTGCTCAAATACGTCCTCAAGTTGAGAACCTAAGTAGACCGAAATGATCGCGGGTGGAGCCTCGTTTGCACCCAAGCGGTGATCGTTACTAGCAGAAGCAACCACTGCCCGTAGGAGCGGACCGTATTTATGAACGCCCCGGACTACAGCGCCGCAAAAGAGCAAAAATTGCAGATTTGAGTGCGGCGTATCACCCGGATCGAGGAGATTTCCTTGGGTAGCATTGCCCACCGACCAGTTGACGTGTTTCCCAGAACCATTAATGCCTGCAAAGGGTTTTTCATGCAGCAAGCAGATAAAGCCGTGCTTTTTGGCGGTGTTCTTCAAAATCGTCATCGTCATCTGTTGATGATCGCTTGCGACGTTTGCCGCTTCAAAAAATGGGGCAATCTCAAACTGTCCGGGGGCAACTTCGTTATGTCTGGTTTTAGCTGGAATGCCCAACCGATACATCTGTTCTTCCACGTCTTGCATAAAGACTTGGACGCGCTCTGGAATGGCTCCAAAATAATGATCGTCAAACTGTTGACCTTTGGCGGCGGGTCTGCCAAAAAGGGTTCTGCCTGTCAATAAGAGATCTGGGCGACTATTAGCAAAGTGAGAATCGACTAAAAAGTATTCTTGCTCTGCACCACAACTAGAGTTGACCGGGGCAACCTCAGTGTGACCTAAAAGCTTGAGCAACCGAGTTGCGGCTTTGCTCATAGCGGCATTGGAGCGTAATAGCGGTGTTTTCTTATCTAGGGCTTCACCAGTCCAAGAAATGAAAACCGTTGGAATGCACAAAGTCACGCCATTGTCAGTTTTCATGACATAGGCAGGGCTAGTAACATCCCACGCTGTATAACCTCTAGCTTCAAAAGTGGAGCGAATACCGCCGTTGGGAAAAGACGAGCCATCTGGTTCACCCTGCACCAGCACTTTGGCTGTAAATTCTGTAATTACTGAGCCATCGCTTTGCACCGAGATAAAGCCATCGTGTTTCTCCGCCGTATAGTTAGTCATTGGATAAAACACATGGGCGTAATAGAGAGCGCCTTTAGAAATTGCCCAATCCTTCATCGCCGCAGCAACGACACCTGCTGCCGAGACATCAAGCTTTCCACCTGTTTGCACCGTTTGCTTGATAGCTTTAAAAACATCTTTAGGCAGACAAGCCTGCATTTTGTTTAATGTAAAAACATCAGTTGCCCATAGTTCTTCTAGGCGATTAGGAGTCTTTGGCGGCAGGAGTTCGCGGTCTGTGATTTGACAAATTGCAGCGAAACGCGATTCATTACCACTCATAATCCTGTCCTTTACATAGAAAACATATCAAGCTTACTTGGTTGCGATTTAACAAACAGTATGAGATGTAGCAAAGTTAGAAAGTTCTACAATCAAACTGTTTTCAGCCGATAAATTATCCTGGGATCTAAACTATGCCCTACTTCACCTCACCCACAATTAACGCAACCTTAACAAAAATACATATTTGAGTAGAATTAAAGAAAACGCCTTGAAAGCCAGCCACTCCATGCAGTTAAAAATTACTAATTCAAAATTACTTGCCCCTTTCCTACTAATTGCGCCTTTTTTCTTCTGGGGTACGGCAATGGTAGCAATGAAAGCAGTAATACCTAATACTACGCCGTTATTTATGGCAGGAGTGCGTTTAGTCCCGGCGGGAGTATTGGTTTTGATAGTTGCAGCAATTCTTGGCAAACCTCAGCCCAAAGGATGGATAACATGGCTGTGGATTGCTTTATTTGCCTTGGTAGATGGCACAATGTTTCAAGGATTTTTAGCAGAAGGATTAGGAAAAACTGGCGCGGGATTAGGATCAGTAATGATTGATTCTCAGCCCTTGGCAGTGGCAATACTCGCACTTTTGCTGTTTGGTGATCGCATTGGGTTATGGGGTTGGCTAGGCTTATTTATTGGCGTACTGGGGATTAGTTTAATTGGCGTACCCGACCAATGGATAATAAATTTGCTTCATCACAATGTAAGTGCGACTTCTGGAAGTTGGGAACAGTTGTTTGCGAGTGGTGAATGGTTGATGCTATTAGCGGCGCTGTCGATGGCTGTAGGGACAATTCTTATTCGTTATGTCTGCCGCTACGTAGAGCCGGTAGTAGCTACCGGATGGCACATGATTTTGGGTGGTTTACCGTTGTTTGCGCTGTCTAGTAAGTTTGAATCTCAGCAGTGGATAAATATCGATTTGGGTGGGTGGCTGGCGCTGGGATATTCAACTATATTTGGTAGCGCCGTAGCTTATGGATTATTTTTTTACTTTGCTTCTAGCGGTAGCTTAACAAGTCTGAGTTCTTTAACTTTTTTGACTCCGGTATTTGCTTTGTTTTTTGGTAATCTTTTCTTGGGAGAATTCCTTAGTCCTTTGCAGTGGACGGGAGTTGGCTTAACTTTAGTCAGCATTTACTTAGTCAATCAAAGAGAAAATCTAACCGCCGCCAATAATCAGCTTATGGAAATTACTAGCACTTCGCAGGCTGAAACGGAACTTCAACGAGCAACGGTTAGCGTCAACGAACCAGAAATCTTACCTTAAAAGTTAATTATTTTGCCTACCAATTCTCTCAAATTACTATTTGTCTCTACTCCTGTGGGTGCTTTGGGTACGGGAGTAGGCGGCGGAGTTGAATTAAGTTTATATAATATCGCTCAAGAAATGCTGCGGCGCGGACATAGCTTAAAAATACTTGCACCTGTTGGCTCAAAAATTGCCCAATTGCCTATAGTAGAAATTCCTGGCAACGTACAAATTATTGCCCAAAGTCAGGAGCGAAACACGCCAATTATGATGCCCGATAATTCCGTGCTGGCGAATATGTGGGAGTACGCGCGGCAAGTACAAGGGGAGTACGATTTAATCGTGAACTTTGCTTACGATTGGCTGCCTTTTTATCTGACTCCATTTTTTGATAAAGCGATCGCTCATTTTGTTAGTATGGGTTCGCTATCGGCAGCAATGGATGAAATTGTTGCCCAAGTAGCAACAAAATTTCCCGATACGATTGGTTTTTATACACCTTCTCAAGCGGCAACTTTTGCGCTTAACTCGCAATGTGCTTGTTTGAGTAGCGGTGTAGATTTATCTTTATACAAGTTTTGCCCCCAACCAGATAATTATTTAGCTTGGCTAGGGAGAGTTGCCCCCGAAAAAGCTTTAGAGGATGCGGTAGAAGCGGCGCAAATAGCGAATATTCCCCTCAAAATCATGGGCAAAATGCAAGACGAAGCCTACTGGCAAAAGATTTGTCACGCTTACCCCGATGCACCGATAGAATACTTGGGTTTTTTGTCTACTACCGATATGCAGCAACAATTGCGCTCGTGCAAAGCCTTACTTATGACACCGCGCTGGGTAGAAGCTTTTGGTAATGTGGCAATAGAAGCTTTGGCTTGTGGAGTACCAGTGATTGCTTATCGCCGGGGAGGTCCGGCGGAGATTGTGCAAGACGGTGAGACGGGGTTTTTGGTAGAACCAGACAGCGTAAAAGGGTTAGTAAGTGCGATCTCACGTTTGGGGCAAATTAACCGCTCTACCTGCCGCCAGAGTGCGGAAACAGAGTATTCTTTAGAGGCATTAGGCGATCGCTTTGAGGACTGGTTTAGAGCTATGCTCACATAAACTAAAATTTCCTCACTGCAAGCGGATGTTTAACAAAATGCTATTGCAGCCGCTACCAGTGAGGAATCAAGTTAAAAGTTTAGAATTTTAGTGTAATGCCGCTAAAAATTTTGCAGAGTACACACTTTATGTTGAGCTTTTTAACACGCATTCCTATTACTAGGACATTGACTGAATGATATAGTCAAAGTAAGGTGAAGCTTCTGCCGCATCTTCTGCGCTCATTAAGTTAAGAGCCGCAGTTTTCAAGCAACGGATAGATTCAACCATTCCAGGAACGGGAACGCCCAAAGAATTGTACATTTCGCGCACGCCAATCAAACCAATTTTTTCAATCGGTTCTTTATCGCCCGCAAGTACGCCATAAGTAATTAGGCGCAAGTACCAGCCATAATCGCGCAGACATAAAGCTCGTTGACGTTCGCCGTAAGCATTACCGCCGGGGGCGATAAAGTCGGGGCGCTTCTGCCAAAGTTGCTTGCTGGCTTCAGTGACAATTTTTTTCTCGTTCTCGGCAAGAGTTGCAGCAATTCTCATGCGCTGTTCTCCAGTTTGCAGAAACTCTTTGATGGTATTAAGTTCGCCAGTGCTAGGGTAGCGAAGATCGTCGTCGGCTTGCAAAATAAGTTGACTAACTACACTCATGATGATTGCGATCGCTAATTATCATTAGTAGTTTAACTAAGTCTATGTACACAAATAAAGAGAATTTAACACTATGTCTTTAAATCAATTATCCGCCGAAGATAAAAATCAGCTAGATTCGTGGCAGCAAGGGAACTTAATTGAAGTAGTTATCGGTGATTTGAGCGATACCGGAGACGGGGTAGGACGCTTTGAGGAACGAGTTGTATTTATTCCCGATACTGTACCAGGCGATCGCATTTTAGCGCGTCTAGTTAGAGTAAAACCCAAATATGCCTACGGTAAATTACACGAAATATTAGAACGCTCCCCTCACCGCATTCGTCCTAGCTGCATTGTCGCCGATAAATGCGGTGGTTGTCAGTGGCAACCTGTAGCTTATAGCTATCAGTTAGAAGCTAAGTTTAATCAAGTAGTTCAAGCATTGGAACGACTTGGCGGATTTACGAATCCACCTATAGATCCAGTTTTAGCAGCACCAGAGGTTTTAGGCTATCGCAATAAAGTTACTTATCCCCTCAGTAGGTCAGCCGAAGGGCAAGTACAAGCAGGTTACTATCAAAAAGGCACTCACCAGCTAATCAATCTCAATCAATGTCCCGTCCAAGATGAGCGACTAAATCCGCTACTCAAGGAAATCAAGCAAGATATTTACAAGCGCGGTTGGTCGATATACAACGAAACTCGCCATCAAGGTAAGTTGCGGCATTTGGGCTTAAGAATTGGTCGCCGTACCGGAGAAATGTTGCTGACGTTAGTAGTGACAGATTGGAACTTACAAGAAATTGAAGCACAAGCTCAAGAATGGTTAAATCGTTACCCAAAATTGGTAGGCGTATCGCTAAATCTCAACGCCAAAGTTACTAATACGATATTTGGCGAAAAAACTCGCGCTATTGCTGGAGAAGCTTACTTAGTAGAACAATTTGCTGGCTTAGAGTTTCAAATGTTGCCAACTACGTTTTTTCAGGTATATACAGAGGCGGCAGAGGCGTTGTTAGAAGTTATTAGAGAACAACTCAAAACGCAAGGTACGGAGGTCTTAGTGGATGCGTATTGTGGCATTGGGACGTTAAGTTTGCCTCTAGCTTCCCAAGTTAAACAAGTAATTGGCTTAGAAGTACAAGCCGCCGCCGTAGAACAAGCTAGGTTTAATGCTTGGCGCAATGATATTGCTAATGCCAGCTTTCAATTAGGTTCCGTCGAAAAGTCACTCCCATCTTTATCAATTAAGCCAGATATTGTCTTACTCGACCCACCCCGCCAAGGATGCGATCGCACGGTAATTGATGCTTTAATTGCAACTAAGCCTCAGCAAATCGTTTATGTTAGCTGCAAACCTGCTACTTTAGCCCGCGATTTAAAACTATTTTGTCAAGAGGGTAACTATCAATTAGTTAGAGTCCAGCCTGCGGATTTCTTTCCCCAAACATCTCATGTAGAATGTGCGGCTTTTCTAGAATACGCTGGAAATTAGTTTTTATGGCTGGATAACTAACGGCTCTCCCTGTCTGCTAGTACCAACAACTACAATTTTGGCATTAGTAAATGGGGCTAGTTTTTCATTATTTTATTTAGCTCTTAATCTGAGAGTTCCGTGACAACTCCCATCACTGACTTGGAGTACCAAGTACAGTGTGAGCTTCCAAGACAATCCTGCTACAGCAAACGGAGGCTCTTGGCTTTAAGGACGGGTTGACCCGCCGCCCTATTCATTATATTCACCGCTGCATTATGGTCGCGGCCCTTGCTGCATCCGCAACTGCAACTATGCCAACGTTCAGACAATTCCTTGGGTACTTTTATCCCACAAGCAGAGCAATTTTGACTGGTGTTGTAGGCACTTACTCCTATCACTAGCAAACCAGCTTTTTCAGCTTTGTTTGCAAGTATTGATAGGAAGCTTGACCATCCAGCATCATGAATAGACTTAGCTTTATTAGTACGAGCCAAGCCCTTAACATTTAGGTCTTCATGGGCGATTACGTCATATTCGTTAAGTAAGTGATTTGCAGTTTTGTAATGAAATTCTTTTCTTTTATCTGCAACTTTTTTATGTTGCTTGCCCAGAGATTTGATTGCTTTAAGCCTACGGTTGCTACCCTTTTTGCGACGAGATACCCGTTTTTGAATTACCTTCAAGCGCTTCTGTGCTTTGCGATAATACTGAGGTATAGCAACAGTTTCGTTTTGAGCAGTTGTTAAAAACTCCTTAAGTCCGACATCAATTCCAGTTATTAATTCTGGGTTGAAATCAGGTTTTATTATTGGGACTCTATCATCTTCCAGACTTAAAGTCGCATAATAACCATCAGCTTTTTTGGTAACAGAAACAGTTTTGATTTTAAACCCATCAGGAATAGGTCTATGCAAAATAAGTTTAACTTTTCCCAACATTGGTAAGTTAATTAAATTGCCATTCAAACAACCTTCTTTTACTTGAGGATAAAGGAAAGTTCGATAACGCGACCGTTGTTTAAAACGAGGTCTACCACTACGTTTGCCACTGCTATCACCCTTAAGAAACCTATCAAAAGTACCTTTTACTCTTTTAACTACGTCTTGCAGCACTTGAGAATATATTTCCGCGTACCAAGGATGCGTCTTTTTAAGGTTGGGTAGGGTTTTCTTCTGGCTGTAGTAGTCTGGATTGTCTCGCAGTTCTGGTAGATGGCAGACCAACGGACAAGCATTTACGGGGCTACGATTGCGCTCGTACCAGTCAAACCTGTCCGCCAACAAGTAGTTGTACTGACTGCATAGCATTGATACCCATCGGTCAATTTCAACTGCTTGCTGTTTTGTCGGTTTACAGCAGTTCTCATTCCGATAAAGTACAGCTTTAGGATTTAATTACTGTGAGGTCATGCTTAAGGTGTACTGCACTCAAGTGCGAACCGCTATAAGTTTGTACTGGTAAGCTGTTATCATATATCAAGAATAGCATATTGATATACAAAAGTATGAAAAAAGGTTTATTTGTCAGGCTGTCCGAGCCAGAGCTTAAGATTTTAAAAACTTATTGTGAACAGACAGATAGAACACAGTCTGATGTAATTAGAAGTTTGGTAAGAAACCTCGGCAAGAAATTGTCAGCCTCACCCCCATCGAGGGGGGTCGTCTGACCGCCTATCCATCCCGGCGCTCACCGAGACGGTAGAGCGCGGGGCTTCCGGCGACAAGCTAATTACTCTAAAAACGCTCAACTTAGCTACTTGCTTTCAAATTTTCATGAGCCATTTTAGCTAATTGGGCGACTTCTATTTGGTCTAAAGGCGGCGTTTGGCTATCCATTCCCAACCACAAAAGGTACTCAATATTTCCGGCGGGACCTTGCAGAGGCGACCAAGTTAAACCCCGATATTGCCAGCCAATTTCTAAAGCAGCTTGCAAGACGTGAAAAATAGCATCCGCTTGGTCTTTGGGGTCGCGGACAACACCTTTTTTGCCCACACGGGACTTACCAACTTCAAATTGCGGCTTAACTAGCAATACCGCCTCCCGTGGCGGGGTTAGCAATTGCCATAAAGCAGGCATCACTTTAGTTAGGGAAATAAACGACACATCAACGACTGTCAAATCAGCGATTTCTGAATCCTGATACAAGTCTTGGGGTTGGAGATGGCGCAAGTTGGTACGTTCCAACAATACTACTCGCGGGTCGTTACGCAAACGCCAATCAACTTGTCCGTAGCCCACATCAACGCCATAAACTTTTTTTGCGCCATTTTGCAGCAAGCAGTCAGTAAAACCGCCCGTAGAAATGCCGCCATCTAGACAAATTCTGTCTGTAACGTCGATAGCAAATACCGATAGAGCCTTTGCCAGTTTTTCGCCCCCTCTAGACACATAGGGCAACTTTTCTTTAACTTGAATTTGGGCTTTTATATCGACTTCTGTACCTGCTTTATCGACAACTTGCCCATTTACCCTAACTTCTCCAGCCTGAATTAACCTTTGGGCTAAGGCGCGAGAGGAGCATAATTCAAGCTCTACTAATAGAGTGTCTAATCGTTGTTTAGGCAAGGAATTTCATTGAGTATTGAAATATTGATGTTGCAGTTAAACGAGCTTTATTAAGACTTTCGCAACTTGGTTTTTTACGAATTCGGCTGTCTCACAGATATGACACTTTTGCAGGGGGTTTGGGGGGCAGACCCCCCATATTTTGGTTTTTCTTACAACAAGGTTTGGTTTGTAAGACCAACCACTAGACTTCTTGCAAAAGCTAGAGATGCTCAACTGATTCATTAGAAAATCATACCTAGCCTGCCTAGGGTTAAAACCCACTTGCTTATAGCTAAAGTCGGCTCAAGCCGACTAATAAATCTTATGCAAGAAGTCCAACCAACATCAAGAAGCCCACAAAATTAATCGGGGTTCGTAAGGACTAGACAAGTATTCGTGCTGCGGTAGTACGCGCAAAGACAAACCCTGTAAACCAGAGTGAGTATAAACAATATCTGCTGTATACACGCAACTACCATTAGAATCTTGCCCTTGGTACTCCATAACTACCGGAACACCATTTACAATCTCACCATTAGTATCAATAGCACCTTGATAAAGCTCTACTTGAATATCATTAGGAGTTAAAGTTGCCAAATCAATTTTTGCTTTAACCGCAATAGTTTGGTCTACCTTCACATCCGCCGTATCCGAAATATCAATACTATTGATTTTGATGTTGTACCAGTGGTCAAATAAATTCGCCTTCCACTGGGATAATTCGTGGGCTGGCGCGTAATGATTCACGCTTAAACTATGATAGCGATCGCTTGCCGGAAAATACGCCCTTGTAGCGTACTCGCTCACCATCCGTTCAGTATTAAAAAACGGACAATTGAGCCGAATTGCATCTTTCATTTTCGCCACCCAACTGCGAGGTATACCCTCCGCATCGCGGTGATAAAATAAAGGCACTACATCTTGTTCGATTAAGTCATACAGAGCGTTTGCCTCAATTTCATCTTGATACATAGGATCGTCATAATTTTCCCCATGTCCAATTGCCCAACCAGTACGTACATAGTCCGCTTCATCCCACCAGCCATCTAAAACGCTCAAATTTGGCAAACCATTCATTGATGCTTTCATGCCGCTAGTACCAGAAGCTTCGCGGGGACGACGGGGAGTATTGAGCCAAATATCGCACCCAGCAACCAATAACCGCGCTACATGAATGTCGTAATTAGGCACAAATACCACTTGCTTAGACAAACCCTGCTCCCGGATAAAGCGGTTAATATCGCGGATTAACTCTTTACCAGGAATATCTTTAGGGTGAGCCTTCCCAGAAATTACAAATTGCACCCGACGGTCTTTATTTCCCGCTAAAATGCGCTTGCATCTTTCTAAGTCTCGCATCCACAACGTAGCGCGTTTGTAAGTAGCAAAGCGACGAGCAAAGCCAATTGTTAATACCGAAGGATCTAGGACTTCTTGAGCTTGGGTAATTTCTGCCGGACTTGCCCCGCGATCGCGTAAATGATTTACTAAGTGTTCTCGGACAAACACCACCATATCCAAACGGCAGCGTTCGTGATTGCGCCATAACTCCTCGTCAGGAATCGTATGTACGCGCTCCCACAACGAGCTATTGACTGGGGCTGACGACCAATTTGGACCTAGATAGCGATCGTACAAAGTTTGGGTAGCGCTGGCAACACAACTACGCGCGTGAACGCCATTGGTAATTGCGGTAATCGGTACTTCCTGGACAGGCAAATTCTGCCACAAACCTCTAAACATTCCCCGCGATACTACCCCGTGCAACTGGGCAACACCATTGGCAAAAGTTGAAGTTTTTAGTGCCAACACTGCCATACTAAAAGGCGAAGTCAAATCCCCAGTATTTTCCCGCCCCAAACCTAGTAGTTGATCCTTATTTAAGCCAAAAATTTCCGCATAATGCCCCAAGTAATACAAGGTTTTATCTGGTGCAAACAAATCAATTCCCGCAGGTACGGGAGTATGAGTTGTAAAAATATTACTTGACGCAACTAATTGTCTTGCTTGGTTGTACTTTAAGCCTTCTTCTTGAACCAAGATTCTCGTCCGCTCTAGAGCCGAAAAAGCAGCGTGTCCCTCGTTCATGTGATAGGCTGTCACTCGCAAACCCAACGCTTTGAGCATCCGCACCCCGCCAACTCCCAGCATAATTTCCTGGTGGATACGCATATCAATGTCGCCACCGTACAATTGATCGGTGATGTCTTGATCGTAGGGGTTATTTGGCTCAATATTTGTATCTAAAAGGTACAAAGGTACGGTTCCAACTTGCACCCGCCAAACTCTGGCGTAAATCGTGCGCCCTGGATAATCCACCTCAATTCGCAACTCCGAACCATCGGCATTACGCTCTAAATGCAGGGGCATATTATAAAAATCGTTGATCGGGTAGCGTTCTTGCTGCCATCCATCGGCATTGAGGTACTGAGCAAAGTATCCTTGCTGGTAGAGTAAGCCAACTCCTACTAGCGGTAAGCCCAAATCGCTTGCTGACTTTAAATGATCTCCCGCTAAAACCCCCAAGCCTCCAGAATAAATCGGCAAGCAGTCAACTAGCCCAAATTCGGCGGAAAAATAAGCAAAACATTCTTGTGCGTATTTATTAGTTTTATTTTCTGTCTCCTGCGCCCGATGTTTGTCATACCAGCTACGCTCTTGCAAATAATATTCCAACTGACGTGCGGCTCTATCCATTTGGGCTAAAAAGCCTTCATCTTCTACCACTTCCTGCAAACGTGCTTGGCTAATATTGCCTAGCATATAAACCGGATTGTGGCGGCTTGCTTCCCATAAATCTGGATCTAAACGGCGAAATAAGTCTTTACTTTCGGCATTCCAATCCCAATGTAAGTTGTAAGCTAAGGGGCGCAGGCTTTCCAGCCGAGGCGGCAAAGAAGGAGAAACGTTAAAAGTCCGAATTGGCTGCATGAGTTGATAGAAATTTAAGTAAAGGTGGTTATGGCTATTGTTTACCTGGTTCTACCTTGAATTGGCAACTGTTGATACTTTTATGGGTAAAAAAATTTATTTGGGCGGTTTTTTATCTATTTGACAACTCTTAGCTTATCAGTGCGATCGCCCAGGAAAAATAGCCCGATCTTTCGGTATTATAAGAAAGCTATCTGCTTAATATTTGTTGCGGAGATAAATTCTGTGGTCACTCTTAAAATAGCTGTGTATATTGTTGTTGGTATATTTGTAGCGATGTTCTTCTTTGGCTTTTTGTCAAACGATCCTTCTCGCAATCCTAGCCGTCGCGATCTAGAATAAGCTTCGCGAGGCAAGAGACAGAAACTATTGCGCTTGAAAACAACTAACCTAAAAGGCGGTTGCCAGTGTGGTTGAATTTATGCTTCCGGGCTGATAATTAGCTACCAATTTGCTTAAATATGCCCTACCCATTACCATCACCAGCACCGCCTCCTATAGTTCAAGTAGAAAATACTCGCCTAACTACTTCAAATTCATCAATTCCCGAACCAAAACTTTCGACAAATCAAGCTGGAACTCTAACTCCTGCTCATTTATCCTTAGCTAACCGATTAAAAGCATCTAAAAAAAGCGCGGCTTCCCTAGGTGCGCCTGTTAGTGTCGGCTATCTCGTACAAGGTTCGACCACGGCAAATCAGGATAGCGCACTTCCAGGATCGACTATTAACAACCAAACACCTCAAGAAGTAGTCGCCCAAACTCCAACTCCTCCAAACGAAATTCAAAGCCCTCCAGGAAGCGTAGAAACGCCCGTAGAAGTAAAACCATTTCCCGTAGAGGAACCAACAGAAACCCAACTTACGCCCCCGGCAAGCAGGGTAGAAACGCAACCTACACCGCCTGTAGAAAACTCTCCTAATTCAGAAACGCAAACTACACCACCCGGAACAAATGCCCCTAATCCCAGCGCACCTACTAATATTGCGCCAGTAAACAGCAGAATTGTAGAATTAAACGCCGATCGCCAAGAGTACGACGAGCAAAGACAAATTGTTACGGCGGAAGGAAATGTAATATTAAGACTAAATGGCGGTGTCATAGATGCCGATAGCTTGCAAGTCAATCTATCTAACCGGATTGCTGTAGGACAAGGAAATGTAGCCGTAACGCGCGGCGAACAAGTCCTTCGCGGCGAAAGATTTACCTACAACTTTGTGCAAAATACCGGAGAATTGCTCAATGCTACAGGAGAAATTTTTATCCCTAGTGCAAGCCTTGACCTGTCTATTAATTTAGCAACCGATGTCAGCGCTGGCGCAGTACCCGCAAATCCACCCAGCGATCGCATTACTGCTAATCAACCAAGACAAAACGTTACCAGCACTGGTGGTATTGGCGTTAGTGTCGGCGCAGGTATAGACATCAACAATGTTGCCTTACCCCAGCAAGGCGGTGTAATTCGCCGCTTGCGTTTTCAGGCGCAGCAAGTAGAATTTTCCCCCCAAGGTTGGCAAGCCCAAAACGTTAGAATTACCAACGACCCATTTTCCCCCGCCGAACTAGAATTAAGAGCAGATGAAGTCACGCTAACTAGGGAAACACCGCAGCGCGATCGCATTCGTACCACAGGTCAGCGTTTGGTATTCGATCAAGGGCTATCAATCCCCATTCCCAAAGATGAGACAGTGATCGATCGCACCGAAAGGGATGTTACGCCAGGATTATTTCAAGTCGGCTTGGACGGTGACGAACGGGGCGGCGTATTTATCGAGCGCAACTTTAGTCCAATTAATACCGAACAAGTACAGCTAACTTTATCGCCGCAAATTTTCGTTCAAGAAGCGTTGCTCGAAAGCGGCGGTAACGTCCTCGATCCCGATTTGTACGGTTTGAGGTCAAAATTGCGAGTAAATCTGGGAGAGCGGACTGCAATTCGCGGTAGAGCCTCGATTACTAGCCTAGATTTAAGCCAGCTAGAAGAAAATTTCCGGGCAAGCTTGCGCGTTAGTCAATCTATAGGCAGGGTTGAAGCGCCCTATCAATTGACCGCAGAATACAGCTACCGCGATCGCTTGTTTAATGGCAGCCTTGGTTATCAAACCGTTCAAAGCAGTCTTGGCGCGGTATTGACTTCGCCAGTGATTGCGTTAGGAACTACAGGTATTGCTTTGAGCTATCAAGCTGGCGCTCAATTGATTAATGCAGACAGCGATCGCGCAGAGTTGTTAGATGTAGAACGAGATAGCGATCGCATTTCTTTGGGTCGTCTGCAAGCAAGCATCGCCCTCAATCGGGGCTTCGCTCTTTGGCAAGGAACCCCTCTAGCCGCCACTCCCACCGAGGGACTGCGCTATACCCCCGTACCAGTAATTCCTTATGTCAGCTTATTTACTGGGCTGAAGGGAGTTAGCAGCCTCTACAGCAGTGGAGATAGTCAAAACACGATTACGGGAACTATTGGCATCCAAGGACAGTTTGGACATTTTTCTCGGCGGTTTTTTGACTATACAGGCTTTAATGTCAGTTTTTCTCAAGATCTTCGGAGCGGACTATCACCATTTTTATTCGATCGCGCAGTTGATAATAAAGTTCTCGAACTTGGCTTTGTCCAACAAATCTACGGACCTTTCCGCCTTGGTATCCAAGCTTCCCTCAACTTAGATAGCGGAGAAAATATTAGTACCGACTACATTTTAGAATACAGCCGCCGCACCTATGGCGTTACTTTGCGCTACAACCCAGTATTGGCACTGGGTTCTTTAAGTTTTCGGATTAGCGATTTTAACTGGAGTGGTGGTAGCAATTTATTTTCTGACTCTGAGGTAAATCCCGTGTTAAACGGAGTGCGGCAAATTAATGACTAAGGATTAGCAAGAAAGATATTTTTGATAGCCTATAGTTTCTAATTTTGCTTGTTTATCTAAAACAGATTGAGCCAGAGATTGGCGGTAGTTTTGGACTTTCTCTAATAATTCAGTTCGAGAAGTTGCGAGAATTTGGATCGCCAACAAGCCAGCATTTTTAGCATTACCAATAGCTACAGTAGCGACAGGAATACCCGCAGGCATTTGGACAATAGAGTACAAAGAATCAAGCCCCTGTAAGTGGCGGCTAGGTACGGGAACGCCAATTACAGGCAAAGGAGCCAAAGCTGCAACCATACCCGGCAAATGAGCCGCACCACCCGCCCCAGCAATAATAACTTTAATCCCGCGCCCATGAGCAGACTTGGCGTATTCAACCATTTTTTCGGGAGTACGGTGAGCAGAAACGATCGCAACTTCAGTTGCTAGATCAAATTCATCGCAAATAGCGATCGCATCGCTCATAATCGGCAAGTCTGAATCACTACCCATAATAATGCCGATTAGTGGTTGAGTCATAGTATTTAGAGGTAAGTTTAAAATTTTTTGTAGTAAATATAGTGGTGGAATTAATGAATAGTGCGATCGCCAACTTAGATATTATTAACGCTCGTGTACCTGGCTGCAACGGTTTACAGAGAATTGGCATTGATACTCAATGTAAAATTTCTCAAATCCTGCCCATGAGGGAAGCTGCAATAGATAAGCAAGGATTAGATGTAGGCGGCGATTACATTTCCTTGGGTGGAGTAGATTTGCAGATTAATGGGGCGTTAGGTTTAGCGTTTACTGACTTACAGGAGAGCGATCGCGAATTATTGCAAAAAATCTGTCAATTTCTTTGGCAACAAGGAATAGATAGCTTTATTCCTACTCTAGTTACAACTTCTATTGAAAATATTAAACGAGTTCTGTCTACCCTTACTGATTTTATCAATATTCAAAAATCTGCACCTAAATCAACAGCCCAAATTCTCGGAGTGCATTTAGAAGGACCCTTTTTAAACCCCGAAAAACGCGGCGCACATCCCGCCGAATACCTATTACCACTCACTATTGACAACTTAAAACATATTTTGGGAGATAATGCTTCCATTGTCAAAATCATTACTTTAGCGCCCGAACTAGACCCCACTGGGCAAGCCATCCCTTACTTAACTAATTTAGGTATTACCGTCAGTTTGGGTCACTCCCTCGCTACCGCAGCCCAAGCAGAACAAGCTTTTGAACTAGGGGTATCAATGGTTACTCATGCCTTCAATGCTATGCCCTCACTGCATCATCGAGAACCAGGATTGCTCGGTGCGGCTTTAATAAATCCCGGTGTAAAATGCGGTTTAATTGCCGATGGACAACATATCTGCCCTACTATGATTCAAGTGTTACTTCAAGCAAGCCACTACGATCAAGGGTTATTTTTAGTCAGCGATGCTTTAGCACCACTGGGATTACCTGATGGCGTTTACCCCTGGGATACAAGACAAATAACTGTTACAAGCGGTACAGCAAGACTTGCCGACAATACCTTATCCGGTACAACTTTACCGCTATTTACCGGAGTTCAAAATTTAGTCAAATGGGGTATATGTGAAGTAGATAGTGCGATCGCCCTGGCTACCGATTCACCTAGAAAAGCAATAAATATCTCTAGCGAAATTGAAAATGCTCCAGTCAGCAACTTAATCCGTTGGCATTTCAACGCAGCAAGCAAAGATTTAACTTGGGCGAGACTAACAGATTCTCTTTCCTCTACGCCACTCCAGTTAATGAGTCTCTAGCACCTATAAATGCTAAGTTTAACCCTTGGAAAGTATAAAACTAACTTCATGAACTCAGCAGACGATAAGACTATTGTTAAAGAATATTTTAACTCCACCGGATTTGATCGCTGGCGGCGAATTTACGGCGACGGCGAAGTTAACAAAGTCCAGTTAGATATTCGTACCGGACACCAGCAGACAGTAGAAACTGTCCTCAATTGGCTTAAAACCGACGATTTAACTCAATTGACCATCTGCGATGCTGGATGTGGCGTAGGCAGCCTGAGCATCCCTCTAGCCCAAGCTGGAGCGACAGTTTATGGCAGCGATATCTCTGAGAAAATGATTACTGAAGCGACAGAAAGAGCCGAAGCCCAATTAGGTAAGACAGATAACCTTAAGTTTGCCGTCCAAGACCTAGAAACTCTTAGCGGACACTATCATACAGTTACTTGCTTAGATGTGTTAATTCACTATCCCCAAAACGAGGCGGATAAAATGATATCTCACCTCGCTTCTATGGCACAATCGCGGCTAATTTTGAGTTTTGCGCCGAAAACTTTGGCTTTGAGTTTACTAAAAAAAATTGGTAGTTTTTTCCCTGGTGCAAGCAAAGCAACTCGCGCCTACTTGCATCGCGAAGCCGATGTTGTAAAAATTCTGGAAAGTAACGGTTTTACAGTCCAAAGACAAGCAATGACTAAGACTAGCTTTTACTTTTCTCGCATTTTAGAAGCTACGCGCAAATAAATTTTTTAGTAGTGCAAGATGTACATAATTTTGCACTACTAACAATTTGCTGAAAGCTTTGTTATGGAAATGTTAGGCTATTTTGGTGGCGTTTCGTTTGCAGGTAAGGGATTGCTAATGGGGCTAGGTTGAGTAAATCTGTATACTATTGCCTTACGAGCAAATACTGGTAAAGCAAGCATTCGTCGCCAACGCCAAGGCTCTTGATACAATCTATAGAGCCATTCTAGATGATTATTTGCAAGTATTGCTGGCGCTCTATACTTGATACCAGACCAGATATCTAAGCTGCCGCCAACCCCAATCCAGGTAGCTTGAGGACAAAGAGCGCGATTTTCAGCAATCCACAATTCTTGACGCGGTACTCCAAGACCTACAAAAATTAACTGGGGTTGAAGGGCAACTAGACTCTCCTGCAATTTTTCTAGTTCTACGCCACTAATAAAGCCGTGTTGAGTACCTACAATGTTGATTGAATTGTATTTTTTTCTAATTGCTTGGGCTGCTGCTTCCGCAACTCCTGGTGCGCCACCATAAAAGAAAACTCGCTCTTTGTGGGAATCTTGCCCCGCCTTGCTCAATAATGCTTCTGCTAGTTCAATTCCTGGAAAGCGGTGAATTTTTTTGCCATGCAATCCGAGGTAAAGAACAATGCCCGAACCATCAGGAATGGTCAAATCTGCTTGTTGAACGATCGCCTTTAGAGCTTCATTAGTTTCGCAAAGCATGGTCATTTCAGCATTGAGTGTCACTACATGAGTGCCAATTCCTGCTTGGAGACGTGTAGTAAGCCAGCCGACATAATCATCCATTAAATGAATCGGTAGCCCCAGTATAGAAAATTGCTGAGGTGCTTCAACCATAATTAAATTTGTCGCTACCCTTAAATTACATAGTTCTCAAATTGGTAGACCCGAACTAATTTTAGCTTACTTCAAGTAGGTTGTCTGGCTAGCCATTGTTTACTGGTATATATAAAATCGCATTTCTGTAAAATACACTGATAAAATGTTTCATGCTACCCGTCGTCGTCTGGCTATTTGGTACACTATAGTAACTGCGGTACTGTTATTAGTGTTTGCTAGTGGTGTATATTTATATGTCCGTAGTACTCTAATTGAGCGAGTTGACGATACTTTACTTCACGTTGTCGAGATAGTAGAACGCGCTTTGGTAATCGAGCCAGATTATCTTGATGCAGGGAAGAAGCTACATATTAATGTAGAAGCTAGTTTTAGAGACAATGCCGATACTATGGAGGACGACCACATTGATTTAGAGTGGTTTAACTCTACAGGCAATCTGCTATGGTCAACTTTTTCAGAACCCTTGAGTATTCCAATTCATTTCAATAGCACTGGTGAAACTGTCCAAATACTCAAGCAAGAAGACGACAAAAGCAATACTAGCAGCCATCCCATGTTGTTGCGCCAAGTCACGCAAAGAGTACAAGTTGGACGGCAGGTATTAGGGTATTTACGAGTTAGTCATCCTTGGTTTGAAGTCACTAAACCAATTCAGCAATTGGCAATCGATCTTGGGCTTGGTACGAGCTTAATGGTATTTTCGGTTGCTCTTTGCGGCTGGTTTCTTTCGGGGAAAGCAATGGAACCCGTGTTGCTATCATACCAACGCCTCAAACAATTTACAGCCGACGCTTCTCATGAATTGAGAAGCCCGATTACTTTAATTCAAACTAACATCCAAGTTGCCCTTGCCGAACCAGAGTTAGGCGATTCATCTCACGCTGCTTTACAATATCGCCAAAACTTAAAAGTTTTAGAGCGATTGACTAAGCGTTTGGGTAGATTGGTTGACAATTTGTTATTTTTAGCTAGGCAAGATAGTGGAATTGTCCAACCGCAATTTGCTACTTGTCCGCTAGACGCGCTGTTAATGGAAGTTGTGGAGGAGCAACAATTACTAGCAAAAGAAAAAAATATTGTTCTGTCTCTAGAACTAATAGAACCATTGCAAGCGGAGACTACACCAGAACAGTTAGATACTTGGTTTACACTTTCTGGAGACTGGAACCAGTTGGCGCGGTTGTTTATCAATTTGATTGAAAATGCCTTGAACTATAATTCGGCGGGCGGTAAAGTACAAGTAAAGTTGCAAAGAATGGCAATTAGCGAATTACCATCACTACTCACACCCCTTGGTGCTTGGTTGCAAGTCCAGATTATTGATACGGGTATAGGAATTGCTCAAGCCGATTTACCGCGTTTATTTGACCGCTTTTATCGAGTAGATCCAGCGCGGACTCATACAAATAATAGTGGTTCGGGCTTAGGTTTAGCGATCGCTTCTGCTATCGTCCTCAATCACCAAGGTCAAATTCACGCCACAAGCATCCTCAATCAAGGTACAACTTTTACGGTTACTCTACCTGTAATCCTAGAATCTTCTTGAAGGCAATCTAGTCTAGGCACAAATTATAAGAGTGAAGTACCCCGCCGATGCCAAGAGCATCAACGAGGCTTCCAGTTTCAATGGCTAACGCCTCCTCCAGATAAATCTAGATTTGGTCTTACTTACCCTCCAGAGGTTTTGCTGAAATGGTGCAATTAGCGATACATTCCGCACTTACTCTTGTAGTACATCTTGAATACTACCCTGGCAGCCGCCCTCCTCCTGAAGGCAGTTTGATTTTTTTATGTACAACACCCCTTGGATTTACTGCAATCGCATACCAGCTAAGGATATTCCTTTCTCGAACTCTGATGTTTCTACGGCAAGCGTATGACCGCTACTTTGAAGTTAGCCTTTATGTTCCATGCAGTCGAGTGAGTCAACGACTGTATTAATTATAACACAGACTTGGTAACTCCGAATACGTCGTTACCCGCTATCCATCCCCGCCCATCAAGGCATGGACGAGGAATTCCGCGAAGATATTGTTAAAGCAGATATACTTGTCTATTCAATTTAACAAACTTATACAAACTAGAAATGCTTCCTGTGACAGATGCAAGCAAGTAACCTTTTCCAATAGCTTACAATTTAGCGGTTATATTTATTGTCAATTAATCGACCTTTAAATAGTTACACAGCGCTAATAGTAAAACTTATTTTATTAGCAAAAACTCTTAGATCGATTGAGTAAACGATAACCACTACAGCCATTTGATCGAGACTTAGGAGAAGTTAATGCCAATTCCATTAAGAGAAGACGTTGCCTACATTATTTTAAAAAAAATTAACGAAAGCGGGCAAAAAATGCACGAAATTGGCTTCGATGCTGAAGACTTTATTGGTCGAAACTTAACTCAAGCTGAACTCTTGGGGCATTTGGATTACTTGAATCAAAAGCAATTTATCAAAGCTGAATTTACTGGTAATGCTTACGCGAACCAAGAGGATGTTCCGGACGCTGTTGATGCTAAAGAATTTGACTTGAGAATTGCTAATTCCTTCGGCGCGCCGGACGGACCTTTGCCACATTTGATCAGTTTCAAAGCAGCAGAACTGACCGAAAAAGGGCGTAAAATCTTGGAGAGAATGGAAGCAAATCCTCCTGAAGCTCTCAATGAAGGCCCTTCTGTTCCCATTGCTACGGAAGAAATGCCTTTTTTAGAAAAAGTGGCAATCCGGGCAAATTTAGAAGATATTTTTGACGCTAGAGACATTACAGAAGTTGTGTTTCGGACAATGCGAGACATGATGACTAAAGATGCCTCTGACCGGGTTGCGGCAGAACTCCACGAACCCGTTGAACCTACGGAAGATAAAGCATTACAAAATGAGATTGCCGATTTGTGGAACGATACCAACCCAATTACTCGGTTTTTGAGTAGAGTTAGACCACCGCTAAAAATTAAGTCTGGAACTTTCTTATTTCGGATTAATCAAGAGGCAGGTTTACCCAGAGCAGTAGGCGCAGAAACCGCAGTAAAAGCAGTGTTTTGGGCAACAAAAGATGAATTGTCCGACGAGCGAATCAAAGAAATTGCGGGCTTTTTGCCTGATGAAATTCGTCAACTGTGGAATGAAGCTTAACTAAAAAGAAGCATCTATACAAAGATAATTTCGACTGAGGTGAATTATTTTGAGTGTAGATGCTTCTAAGAATTACTTCTTCGTCAATGCCTATCTAAAAATCGCCACTAACACGCGCGCGATCGCCCATAACTTCCAATTCTAACAACTACTTAGTGTTGGTTTAATCACAAAATTATTTGACATAAAAAAATTGCGATCGCCTTTAGGTACTTTTTTGTAGCCAGAAGGCGATTTTTAGGTGAGGACGTGCTAAAAAAGAAGTCTGTATAGGTTTGATACACTAAAATTACTAGCTAAATTTCTATAATTGGATTATTTGTAGTTGCTATGGTATTAGGTCAATTTCCCTCCACCCTAGGCGCGTTTTTCTCTTTACCCCTCGATAGTCTGCTTTCAACTCAAGGCATCATGGTCATGCTGTTGGTAGCCTACGCGGGTGCGATGTGGATGTTTCTTACCAGCGCACCCAAAGTACACACCATTATGGTGTCAGACATGGAAATTGCCAGACAATTTTATGAAGGACTACTAGACTTGCCAGTAGCAGATATACCTCTGCACTACTACTACAACTACGAGCAATCCTTGGGAGTAACTGCCAGCATCGATCCTTTATATATGTCTGCAAGCCCTGGGGTTTCTAGCAGCAGGAATCTAACTGCCCCTGATGGTTTGTGGTATCAGTTGAAAAAAAATAATCAACTGCACGTAATTTCTGGTGCTAACTTAGGCAAAAAAAATCAACAACGTCATGTTTGTTTTGATAGAGATTGTTTAGAGCAAGTGTTGATGCGCGTAGAAATGCGCGGACTAAAGTGCAAAATTCGCAATCAAAAACCATTAAACTTCTTAGTCAAAGACTTAGAAGAAAGAATTATTGAAATGGCTGAAGTGTCAAATTAATGGTAAAAGCCATTATTTGGAGCCAAGAACTCGCCCAAAACAGATAATCTTGCTAACCCTAAAGTGGTTTTTCTAGACTAATCAAAACTTGGTATCGTAAAAATGGTAAGATAGCTTGCTTCAGATAGCTAGAATTATTTTTAGCTAGATTTTGCAGTAATGTCTCCAACTAGCTGCTTATGAACCCAGATATATTGGCAAAACTACGGGGTTTCTGCATTGATGAAGTAGCATTTGAGCAGCTCAAACAAATTCTACACGAAGAAACGCGACATATGGATCGAGAAATCGATCGGGCGCATTTTCTCGTTGAACAGCACAAAAACCTGTATAAGGCGATCGCGCGCCTGCGAGAACCCTTAGAATTAGAGACAATTTTTCGCTCTACAGCAACTGAAGTTCGCCAACTGCTAACGGCAGACCGAGTAGGAATGTTTCGCTTCTATCCAGGTTCGGGCTGCAATGATGGAGAATTTGTTTCTGAAGATGTTGATGGCGCTTTCCCGTCCGCGATCGCCACAAAAGTTCACGACCATTGCTTCGGCGACCAATTTGCCATCCATTACCAACAAGGTAGAGTTCAGGCAGTAGCTGATATTTACAACGCCGGACTGAGCGACTGTCACATCCAGATTTTGGCACAATTTCAAGTCCAAGCCAACCTAGTTGTGCCGTTGCTGCAAGGTCAAAAAGTTTGGGGACTGCTCTGCATCCATCAGTGTAGCGCTCCTCGGCAGTGGCAAGAAATCGAAATCGACTTTGCCCGCCAAATTGCCAATCACTTGGGGATTGCCATCCAACACGCAGAACTTTTGGCAAACCTGCGTCTAGAAATCGACGAACGTCAGCAAGCTCAATTGCGATCGCAAGCCTTAAACCAGGAACTAAGACAAGCCATTATTGAACTGAAGGCAGTAAATAGGGAATTAGAAGCCTTTAGTTACTCCGTTTCTCACGATCTGCGCGCGCCCTTACGCAGTATCGATGGATTTGGTCAGGCACTACTAGAAGATTGTGCCGAACAACTAGATCTAACCGGACAAGACTACTTGCGGCGGATTCGCCTAGCTACGCAACGGATGGGACACTTGATCGATGACCTGCTGACGCT
Source organism: Aliterella sp. E5.1 (assembly GCF_057473825.1). Lineage (NCBI taxonomy): Bacteria > Bacillati > Cyanobacteriota > Cyanophyceae > Chroococcidiopsidales > Aliterellaceae > Aliterella > Aliterella sp. E5.1. Next base: position 6,956 of record NZ_JBYCCV010000020.1, on the reverse strand, counting down.
CTCGCGGGTGACGCGCAGCGATATGCGTTTAGAACCTGTAAATCTCAGCCGATTGGCTAGTCACCTCTGCACCAATTTACAGCAGACTGACCCAGAACGACAGGTAGAGCTTGTGATTCAACCAGAATTAGTTGTCCAAGGAGACAGTCACTTGCTAGAAGTAGTGCTAGAAAACTTACTAAATAATGCCTGGAAGTTCACCGCCAAAAACCTGCAAGCAAAAATTGAGTTTGGCGCAATCGGGCAAAATGATAATTTGGTTTACTTTGTGCGCGATGATGGTACGGGCTTCGATATGGCGTACGCTGATAAATTATTTAAACCATTTCAAAGATTGCACGCCAGCCATGAATTTCCTGGTAATGGCATTGGGCTTGCCACCGTGCAGAGAATTGTGTATCGGCATGGGGGGCGAGTGTGGGCAGAGGGAGCATTGGATAAGGGAGCAACATTTTACTTTACCTTAGACTCGGAGGGGGAGACATGAGCGCGATCGCAAATCCCAAAACAATTTTGTTAATAGAAGATAACCCTGACGACGAAGCACTGGCAATTCGCGCCCTCAAGCGCCACCACATTAGCAATGAGGTGGTAGTTGCCCATGATGGAGTTGAAGCTTTAGAATACTTATTTGGCACGGGTATGTATGCAGGGCGGGATATTAACCTCAAACCCACAGTAATTTTGCTAGACCTCAAACTACCCCGCGTTGATGGACTGGAAGTTTTGCGTCGCTTGCGAGATGACGAGCGCACCAAACTATTGCCGATAGTAGTTTTAACAACTTCCAGCGAAGAACAAGATATGCTCAGTAGTTACAGCCTTGGCTGCAACAGCTATATCCGCAAACCTGTAGATTTTGTTCAATTTTCCGAAGCAATTCGGCAGCTAGGGATGTATTGGCTATTGATGAACGAACCACCCCCACTTTAATTACCAAATTAGAAGGTAGTAAAAATGAACCTTCACCTGCGGGTTTTAATTGTCGAAGATTCAGAAGACGATATGCTGCTGATGCTGCGGGAGCTAAGACGGGGTGGCTATACCTTGGAACACCTGCGGGTAGATACCGCTTCTACTATGCAGGCAGCTTTAGGCAGGCAGAGTTGGGACATTGTCCTTGCCGACTACACCCTCCCAGCCTTCAGCGCTCCAGAAGCCCTAGCATTGCTCCAGAGCCAGCAGCAGGATTTACCATTTATTATTGTTTCTGGCACTATTGGCGAAGAACTTGCCGTCGCCGCGATGAAAGCAGGAGCGCACGACTACTTAATTAAAGGCAATCTCACGCGGTTGCTGCCTTCGGTGGAGCGAGAGCTAAAGGAAGCAGAGGAACGGCAAAAACGAGGCAGAGCCGAACGCGCTTTGCGAGAGAGCGAAGAACGCATCCGGGTGCAAGCGGAAGCGCTATCTCATGCCAACAAAGTTTTGCAAGAGTATGCTGATGAATTAGCCGAACTATACAATCAAGCCCCCTGCGGCTATCATTCTCTGGATACAGATGGCGTTTTTGCCCGCGTCAACGATACCGAACTCAAAATGTTAGGCTACGCGCGCGAGGAGATTGTAGGCAAAAAGAAATTTGCTGACCTGCTGACGGCGCAAAGCTTAGAGACATTTCAAGCAAATTTGCAACGGTTCCAGCAAAGAGGCTGGGTCCGAGACTTAGAATTCCAAATCATCCGCAAAGATGGCACGATTTTACCTGTGAGCTTGAGTGCGACGACAATAAACGATCGCGCAGGCAACTACCTAAGAAGCCGTTATGTAGTAATTGATATCAGCGATCGCAAACAAGCAGAGGAGAATTTAAAGCAAAGCGAACACAAATTTCGCGCCATTTTTAATAGCACTTTCCAATTTATGGGACTGCTGACTGTGGAGGGGATTGTCGTTGAAGCCAATCAAACAGCTTTAGATGCTGTTGCTGCCGAGCTAGTAGAAGTAGTGGGAAAACCTTTTTGGGAGACACCGTGGTGGGTTCATTTTCCCCAACAACAAGAGCAAGTGCGACAAGCGATCGCGACAGCCGCAAGTGGTAAGCTTGTGCGCTTTGAAGCTCAACATATTTGGGCTGATGGCAGTTTAGGGTTTGTAGACTTTTCCCTCAAGCCAGTGTTTGATAGCACGGGAAAAGTCGTGATGTTGATTCCTGAAGGACGGGATATTAGCGATCGCCTGCAAGCGGAGGCTAAAATTCGCGAACAAGCTGCCTTGCTTGATGTCACAACGGACGCGATTTTTGTCCGCGATTTAGAACATCGCATTCTCTTTTGGAACAAAGGGGCGGAACGCTTGTACGGATGGGAGAGTGGCGCAGTCTTGGGCAAAAAGGCGATGGAATTATTGTACCGCTCTAGAGAAACACTGCCGCAACTTACAGCCATTGAAACTACTCTACTTCAGGAGGGGCAATGGCAAGGAGAGCTTCAGCACGTTACTTCAAGCGGCAAGCCTATTATCGTCGAAAGTCGGTGGACGTTGGTACGCGATGAAGCAAGCAATCCCAAATCCATTTTGACAGTAAGTACAGATATCACCGAAAAAAAACAACTAGAAGCGCAATTTTTGCGCGTCCAACGGCTAGAAAGTCTTGGTACTCTAGCAAGTGGCATTGCCCACGACTTTAACAACATCCTTACGCCTATTTTGGCTGCCGTGCAACTGCTGCCGATGAAAATTGTCAATCTCGACGAGCAAAGTCGCGGGCTGCTAACGTTGATTGAAGATAGTACCAAACGAGGAGCCGCGTTAGTCAAGCAAATTTTGGCTTTTGCTCGTGGCGCTGAGGGCAAACGAGTGCCCTTGCAAGTCAAGCATATATTGTCCGAGGTAATGCAAGTTGCCCGCCAGACTTTTCCCAAAAATATCAAGTACAGCGATAGCTCCTCAGCAAACCTGTGGACGGTTGCCGCCGATGGGAACCAACTGCATCAAGTATTACTCAATCTCTGCGTCAACGCCCGCGATGCCATGCCAAATGGAGGGGCTCTCAGCCTGTCTCTAGAAAATCAACAGGTTGATTCTGCCTATGCCCGGATGAATTTGGAAGCGCGCGTTGGTTCTTACGTAACAATCAAAGTTGCAGATACAGGTACGGGGATTTTACCGGAACTAATGGAGCGAATTTTCGATCCTTTCTTTACAACCAAAGAGCCAGGTAAAGGCACGGGGTTGGGGTTGTCTACAGTTTTAGGTATTGTCAAAAACCACGGGGGGTTTATCAATGTATATAGCGAGGTAGGAAAAGGGACTGAATTTAGAGTATATTTACCAGCGATCGCCGATGCTGTTAGCCCGCAAGTTGAAGAACTAGCACTATTGAGCGGACAGCAAGAATTGGTTTTGATTGTGGATGATGAACCGTTCATTCAACAGGTGATTCAAACTACCTTAGAGACTTATAACTACAGCACTCTTTTAGCTAGTGATGGTTTGAGCGCGATCGCTTTGTATGTCGAACGCCGGGATAAAATTGATGTGGTGCTGATGGATATGATGATGCCGTCCATAGATGGTCCAACTACGATTCGTACTCTGCAAGAATTAAATCCTCAAGTTAAAATCATCGCAACTAGCGGTCTTGCCTCCAATAGTCAGATGGCGATTGGAGTTGGCAGCAGTGTTAAAGCCTTTTTAGCCAAACCCTACACGGCGAAAGAATTATTAGATACTTTACAAAGAGTTTTAAGTAACTAATACTTATTGACTCAATTGCAGCATCCTATTTCTCGTTAAGCCACACTGCCATAACTTATGTCCGCTCACCACCACGACCACAGCCATACTCCAGAAAATTATAACCGCGCCTTTATCATCGGCATTATTCTTAATGGCGGATTTGTGGCTATAGAGGCAACCTATGGAATTTTTACTAGCTCCCTGGCTCTCCTTGCAGATGCAGGTCACAATTTAAGTGATGTGCTTGGTTTACTCCTCGCTTGGGGTGCAAGTATTCTCGCTCGTCGCCTCCCCACTACAAAGCACACTTACGGTTTGGGTCGCTCCTCTATTTTGGCAGCCTTATTTAACGCTATTTTCCTCCTATTAGTGACTGGCGGCATTGGTTGGGAAGCGGTGCAACGCTTCTTAGCGCCGAATCTGGTGGAAGGTAGGGTAGTTATTGGCGTTGCTGCTGTAGGCATTGCTATCAATACGGCAACCGCCTTGATGTTCTTATCTGGGCGCAAAACCGACTTATACCAAGTTGCGTTCTAAAAAATCATCCTTAATTCAGGAAAAGTGGCTATACCCCAGGAACCCTGCTGCTATGTCGGAGCGCAACTTAGTATTAAATATTCGGGGCGCTTTCTTGCATATGGCAGCCGACGCTCTAGTATCGTTGGGAGTCGTGTTAGCGGGTATTGCTATTTTGACTACGGGTTGGTTGTGGTTCGATCCCGCAGTCAGCTTGATTATTGTCGCGGTAATTATTTTTGGTACGTGGCAACTACTCCAAGAATCTGTAACTCTTGCCCTTGATGGCGTACCGCCGGGAATTGAACTGGTTGCCGTCCGCACCTACCTAGAGCAAATCCCAGGGGTATCTGAAGTCCACGATCTGCATATTTGGGCAATAAGTACAACCGAAACCGCCCTCACGGTGCATTTAGTGATGCCGACAGGATGCCCTAACAATGGTTTTTTGACCCAAGTATGCGCGGAACTCCGCCACCTATTTGATATCGACCATGCCACAATTGCGGTCGAAAATGGCGATCGCAATTATCCTTGCATCCCCGCGCCCCATCATCGAGTTTAAGCTTGCAGTAACCCTGTCAAAATCGCTGCGGGGCGAGCGCGATAGGGCCAAGCAAAAGCATGACGAAAAGCCGCATCTTGACAAGCTTTGAGTTGTTCAAAGTCAATAATGTTTTGAGTCAGCAGGCTTTCGTACTCAAAGGGCAACCGGACATTGTGCAAGCCCGCATTATCGGTACAAATTGCGATATCTACTCCCGCTTCAAAACAACGGTCAAAAACAACTTTCAACTGGTTCATCTCTGCCAACGTCCCAGTTTTGAAGTAAGTAGTCGGGCAAACTTCTAAGCATTGTTTGCGTCTAGCAACTTCTCCTAATAACTCTGGATGCAGCAAGGGAATTTGAATTCCATGCCCAATTCGCATCAAGTAAGGTAGTAGTTGCGGGTAGCAGCCAGAGGAAGTTTCGTAGAGGTGTCCGGTTGTTTTCACGTCATGCGATCGCGCGTACTCGTACAAGCCGATAAATTCGTCTAATCGCTCGGCATAATGACTATCTCCCCCAGCTACATCTATACCGCAGACATAGTGCTTGTTGCTAATTGCCAAGTCTACAATCGCCTTATTGACTTCTAATGGTAGCTTTGTGTGCATACAAAGTATTTGGCTCGTGACGATGGGATACTCTGGGACGCGGCTGGCGATGCCTACAACCTCCACAATCTCCGCCATCTTATCAATCCGCTCTGACTGGCTCAAATGCTCTGGTGTCCGCAAATAAGGGGTATAGCGCAGTTCTAAATAAGCCAAATTTTCAAAAATATACGCGCCGCGAATTAAGCGGTAAATAAAATAAGGTAAAGTCTGGACAGTTTGGACGCTTTCTACTAGCGTATGTAGCTCCAAATACTCCTCTAAAGTATTGCGCGATCGCGTATAAAATTCTTCAAATCCCGGATAGTCGGGAAACCGCTCGATCAATTGCGTCGAGTGACGCTGAAAATAACGCCACAAAATCCGAGGTACAACCGAACCGCCTAGGTGACGGTGCAATTCAGCGTATAAAGTCACAACTAGCAGCCTACGATTAACATTAATTATAATTAATGTTAACAAAAACAACTTGACAAATTACAAGCAATCTACATGGTCTTTTTTGATAACTGAATCGATTGCCGACAAAAGTTCTGTAGCGCTACAAGGTTTTTTGCCCAAACCTTGTACGCCATTGCCCGCAGCTTCAGCAATTTTTTCGTTGGACATCAACCCGCTAATAGCAATAATTTTGATATCGCTGTTGAGTTGCTGCAAAGTTGCAATTGTATCTATACCATCCATCACAGGCATCATAATATCGAACAAGACGACTTTTATTTGCTCTTGATATTGAACGTAAAGCTTTAGTGCCTCTAAACCATTATTAGCAGTCAAAACTTGATAGTTGTAGGTTTCCAAGGAAGTTTTAGTTACTTCCCGAATTGCCACTTCATCATCGACTACCAAAATCAAATCGCCAAAACCCGTAAGTATCTCTCCTGCTGGCAATAACTGTGTTTCGGCAACTTCGACGGCGGGCAAGTACACCTTAAACTCTGTCCCTTTGCCAAGTTCACTATACACATTGACAAACCCACCATGACTTTTGACAATGCCAACAACGGTAGAAAGCCCCAAACCCGTACCTTTGCCTTGTTCTTTGGTAGTAAAAAACGGCTCAAAAATTCGTTCTAATACTTCCGGTTTTATCCCCGTACCGCTATCTGCTACCGTCAGCAAAATGTAATTACCTACTTGCGCCTCCAAATTCATCCGCGCATAGTAATTGTCAATGTGAAGACTTTGAGCTTTGAGACTCAATAAGCCCCCTTCAGGCATTGCATCGCGAGCATTAACCACCAAATTCATCAACACTTGATGTAGTTGGGTACTATCGCCAGAAACCGCCCAAAGTTCGGATGCAAGATCGCTAACAATTTCAATTGATTTGGGAAAAGTTTGCCTCGCAATATGCGTAACTTCTAAAATCAAATGCTTAACTTGTACCGATGTTCGCTGTCCTTCAAGTCCTTTAGCAAAAGACAAAACTTGTTTAAGTGAAGCACTCCAACCTGCTTCGCTGAGGTTGGAACTTCCAACTTTGGCGTTTCAGGGACGGTTTTATTCGTCCTCGGAGCTTCCCACTTCAAAGCGCCGATGCCTCTACTATCAGTGCGATAATGTTGGTCTTACTCAGCCTCCATAGGCAGCCGCCCTCC
>NZ_JBYCCV010000019.1:0-62991 GCF_057473825.1 Aliterella sp. E5.1 | reverse complement strand
TTTACTGCCTCTAGCTCTAAATGGGGAAAAGCTTGAGTAACTTGACCCATATCCACCTGCCTAACTCGTTGTTTGAGGACAAACTTTGTTGTTCACTACTCTACTATATTTGAACGCAATTTGGTATGAGCTAACAACTGGGCTTTAGTAGAAGGGAAAGTTACTTCACTTAGCTCTACAGTTTTTTGCTCTTGTCGATGGGTGGCAGATTTTAGTTGTTGAATTAGCAATTTGCGATCGCTCTTGATATCTGCAACAGAGTTTGGTTCTGCGATCGCCAAAGACATTAACCTCAAACTAAATAAAGCAACACCAGGCAAAAGAAAATAGAATTTCATGTTTATTTGTCAAACAAAAATAGATAATTATTAGCAGCTAAATAATTTTGAATATGGTAAAGCTGGGCAATTGCTCTAATCCTTGCAGTGAAAGCTTTAGTGCAAAAAATCCCTAATTTTCTATTCAATTAATCGGTGCTTATATTAAATTAAATAAAGTAGTTGTTGGTGTCAAAAGACAGGCTGTCAAACTATAAGATTGGCAGCTTAATGTGTTTAATCTCAATTATTGGTAGCTAAAAAATTACATTATGGTATGGTTTAAACTTTTGTGACTGCTCTACCCAACTATCGCCCCAAACAATTATCGCTAGGACCCTTAGAGGCAGAAATTTTAGAGATAGTCTGGCAATTTGGTTGTGCTACCGTCAAAGACATCCACGCTCGCATTTTGTCCGATCCAGACCGAGAACTAGCTTATACTTCGGTAACAACGGTGCTAAATCGCCTAACCAAAAAAGGCTGGTTGGTATGCAATAAAGAAGGTCGGGCATTTTACTATCGACCTACCATTACCAAGCAGCAAGCCCAAGCAATAGAAGCCCAAGAACATCTGCATCGATTTTTGGCAGTAGGTAGCCCGGAAATTGTAGCAGCCTTTGCCGATAACTTAGATGCGGCAAGTGTAGACCAATTGAATGCGATCGCAATGCGAATTGATGATGCTCGTAAAGCTAGGGAGAAATAGCGATGCACTTACTGATGATTCTGGCGGCGTTAGGTTTAAGTTGGGTATTGAGATATAAGTATCCCTTTTATGCTCAAAGCAGTTGCAATCAGCGTTGGCATCAGGTGTTATTTTTATTTCTTTTACCACCCCTACTACTAACAATGACGGCGGTTTCAGTGCTATATATGGGAGCCGATGACAAGCCAATGTTTTGGCAGTGGCAAGGAAGATTTAGTTACTTCGTTGTCTCAAGTTTGTTGGGAGTTGCAACGTTAAACTTACTAAAGTTAGCAATTCAAAGTTGGCAGACCTGGCAAGGGGTTCGCAAGTGTCCTCAATTTACATTGCTTGGTCGGCGCAGCCGCATTGTGGCAAATCCTCTGCCTTTTAGTGCTGTAGTTGGCTTTTGGCAGCCAGAATTGATTGTTACTGAGGGCTTACTAACCACTCTTGATAACGAGCATCTAGAGGCGGTTTTTCAGCACGAGCAAGGTCATTACTATTATCGCGATACCTTTTGGTTTTTTTGGCTCGGCTGGGTGCGCTCTTATACGGCTTGGCTACCTCATACAGAGGCGTTGTGGCAAGAGTTATTGTTGTTGCGAGAAATTAGAGCCGATTCTTGGGCAGCACAGCAAGTCGATCCTCTGCTTTTGGCAGAATCATTATTGCAAGTAGTAAGTACGGTGTCCGTACATCCAGATAACTGCTGTGCGGCTTTTAGTTGCACAGCAGCGCGCAATCGCACATCTATCAGAATAGATGCGCTGTTAGCACCAGAATTGAGCGAACAGCCAACTAATTTGTGGTCTTGGGGTTGGTTACTGTTGGCATTTTTGCCTTTAATAGTTGTACCGTTTCACACTTGCTCTCATTTAGCTTCTACGGCTCATTAGGGGTAGGTGTTGATTTCTGTTGATGCAGACGCAAAGATTGCCTAAGTTTAGTTTGATTGGGTGATGCTGCTCTTGGCGATCGCCTGACTCTAGTTTGATTTGATGATTGCGATCGCTTTAAAGTGTTTCGCAGTCTTGTTTGACCTCCAGAGCTTTGTCGGCGCTGGGGTGAGTCATAAGCCTGACGCGGTGGTAAGGTGTTTACACGCCGCCGCCGAACAGTGGTTGATTGACGGCGTAGCGACATTGTTGTGGGCGTTTGTGTAGAAGCTGTATTGGTTGTCTCAGTGGAGGGTTGCCGCGTATTTTGACTACTAGCAACAGGTTTTTGTCGGGCGGCGGCTCTTTGGCGGCGACGTTCGCGGATTTGGCGCGACTTCTTTGAGCCTTCTATAGCAAAGTCAACTTTGGCTGTAACGCCTTGGGCTGCACCATTTGGCGTTTTAAATTTCCAGTCTCTGGCTTGTTCGAGGGCAGCTTTATCTAGCTCTGAGTGACCGCTAGTACGAGCAAGTCTCACTTTTGTGACATTACCTTTGCTATCCACATCAACACTAATTTCTGCTTTACCTTCTATTCCTCTCCTTCTGGCTCTTTCTGGGTACTTGGGTTTACTACAACTACGACAGGCTAAACGACCCGATGACGACGAGCCTGGGCTTGGATTACTGTCACTTTCTGCTGGGGAGATTCGACGCTCTGTATTTCGCGCTCCCGTCGCTACGATTGAACCGTTTTGCAAACGATTATTACCTTTCCCAGTACCGTTATTATTGCTAGTACCTGTACTATTTCCAGTCTCCCTATTTGTGCCATTGCGAGTCCCGCCATTACCCGCAGTTGCCACGTTTCCAGTACCTGCGCTGTTACTTCTTGACTGATTACTAGCGCTATTGCCGACTCCATTGTTCGTCAAAACACTGCTTCCAGCTTGGTTTTTTAGGTTGGCAGCAATTTTACTTTGGCGATCACTGATCGCCGTAGAATTATCTACTCTTGATGCTTCTCTAGCATTTTTAGCATTTGCTAACAAGCTGTTTAATCTTTGATTGTCTCGCTGCTGAATTTGCGATGAGCGAGCGACTGTTGGAGGCTTTGCACTGGCGACTGGAACTGGTGAAGAAGTTACTACAGGTTTTGGTTGACTAACAATTTCTGATGGTGTCTGAGCGGGAGCAACTACGGGTTTCGCGGGTGCAGTCCGAGCAGGAGCTACTACAGGCTTTGATTGAGTAGCAACTGCTGGTACTTTTTCTAACGTTACTTTTTGATTCTGCGGCGGGGTAGGGATTGCTTTAGAAATTGGTTGAGATGACTTCTGTGGTGCGGGTTGAGCCTTTACAACTTCTGATGAGTTTGAGTAGGCGATTTTTTTCGGTGACGACTTTTCTTGAGATGCACCGCCACTACTAGCTGCGCCGAATCCTTCGCTACCTCCAGAACTGCTGAGTATAGCTCGATCGTTTCTTGCTGTGGAGCCGTTTGCTTTCTCTGGTTCTAATTCCAACTTTTGCGGAGTGGGCAATTCTACGATCGCTATTTCGAGCGGCTCATTTTCTGGTTCCGACGCTTTACTCAAAAACTTCCCTATGCCCAAACCTAGCACCCCAGCGTGCAAAGCTAGGGAGCCAATCAGACTAAACGCCAGAAAAGAATTGAGGGTTTGGGCTTCTTTTTCTCTCTGCTCAACAGCTATGCTTAACAAGCTCATAAGGTATTAGTATTTATTACTAGCTTGATTAATTTAATACGAGCAATTAGCAAACTTCAAAAAAAATCTCATATATTAATAAGAAGTTTTCTCTAAAAATTTAAAAAAATATTTACTTGTTTTTCATTTTCTTCTAGATATACAAGCTTTATCGGTTCTACCTTGATAAAGTTTGACGATTTGTCTTTTGACATTAATTCTTATTTATTTTACAATGTTGACCGCAATTATTTTATGGCTGTGGGCTGTTTAACAGATAAAAATAACTGCGATTATTGGTTAGCAATGAACATACTTAGATGGAAATAACGAATCTGTTTGCTGCTGGTGGCGTGGTAATGTTCCCGCTACTAGGATTTTCGGTGGTAGCTGCCGCTCTAATTATTGAGCGTGTATTTTTTTGGGTAAAGATAAATAAGCGGCAAAGCCGAGTGATCCGCGACGTATTGAACCTTTATCGCCATGAAAATCTTGTTGGTGCTGTGGGTAAGCTAAAACAAAATGTCGATTTGCCGATGGCGCGGATTTTCTTAGCGGCTTTAGAATTAGAACAACCAACCCCCGATGAATTTCGTCTTGCTTTAGAAAGCGAAGCACAGGCAGAGTTACCGTTACTAAAAAGGTTTAGTAATATCTTTGACACAATTATTAGTTTGTCGCCTCTTTTAGGTCTTCTCGGTACTATTTTGGGATTGATTGCTTCCTTTGATTCCCTCAATATTGGCGATGTAGGAGGTAGCCGTACCGCAAATGTTACAGGCGGAATTAGTGAGGCGCTTGTTTCTACCGCAGCAGGGTTAATAGTTGCGATTTTTACGCTGTTATTTGCCAATACATTTCGAGGATTTTATTTGCGGCAAACGGCGCGGATTCAAGAATATGGCGGACAGTTAGAATTGCTATACCGTCGCCGTTACGAGCGCCAGGAGGTATCTTATGCGTCTACCCGATGAACCGGAGATGCCATCGCAAATAAACATCATACCGATGATCGATGTCATCTTTGCAATCTTGACATTTTTCATTATTTCTACGCTGTATTTGACTCGTTCGCAGAGTTTGCCTGTAAATTTGCCCAAAGCCGGAACTGCCCAAAGTCAAAAATCTACGCCAATCGCAATTAGCATCGATGGAAAAGGAAATTTGGCTCTAAACCGCAAATTTATTCAGTTGGCAGCTTTGGAATCGCAAGTTGAAGCGTTGATTCCGAGTGGTCAAGAGGTAGTAGTAGTTCTAAATGCTGACGAGCAAGTAAATCACGGTCAGGTAATTGCTGTAATGGACAGATTGCGGCGAGTTGAAGGGGCAAAACTTGCGATCGCAACTAAACAGCCTTAAATGGGTTTGGGCGCATTTAAGGTTTGCGCCCAAATAGCAATCTATTAGCTAATTTTTAGTAATTCCACATCAAAAACTAGCGTTGCATTGGGGGGAATTACGCCACCCGCCCCACGTGCGCCATAGCCTAATTCTGGGGGAATAATCAGCTGACGGCGATCGCCGACTTTCATCGTGCTAAGTCCTTCATCCCAGCCTTTAATTACTTGTCCCGCCCCTAACTTGAACGAAAAAGGCTGACCGCGATCGCGGGAACTATCAAACTTTGTGCCATCTTCTAGAGTTCCGGTGTAGTGAACCACAACGGTTTGACCAGCTTTAGGAGTCGCGCCAGTTCCTTCATTTAGGACAACGTACTTCAGTCCAGAATCGGTAGTTACAGCTTTGTTATCGTCATCAGACATAGTATTACTGGTTGGTTTTTTTTCAGTTACTTGAGCAATCTGTGGTTGGTTTTGCGTAAGTCTATCCGCACTAGCGTTGGGCTGATTTGTAAATTGACTCACAACCAAAACTACAACACAAACTACTATGACACCAAAATTGATGATAATTTCTCTCAAAATTCTTCCTCCTTAAAATTTAAGGAATAGTAGAAAGTGTTACAAACACAACAGATTTTAGTTCACTTGCCCCAAAAAATGCAAATTACTGGCATAAAGTTCAACGCCAGAGCTTATTTTCTAAGTCTCGCACTTGACGCTCTAAACGATCGATCCGTCCCCGCAATTCATCGGTTTCTGACTGACGCGGTACGCCTAATTCTTGCATTACGTTGCGAATTTGCTTTTGCATTTGGGTTTCCCAGTTTCCCTGTTCCGATTTCAATTTATGCATCATGTCATCGACAAAAACCTTGGCTTGCTCTGGGTTTAGCTTGCCATCTTTAACCAATTCGTCGCTTGCTTCGCGTAATTTTTCCGCAACTAAAGATGTTGTCCCCACACCAAGCATTACGAGTTGCTGAAGCCAGTTATTGTTTTCCATGTTTGTACCTTTTTTAATAAACCTTGCAATTAAACTATTCCAATGATGTACGAAGTCTCTTGCTACAATTCTATCAAGCGAAAAGTTTGGGGGATGGATTCTCCATCCCTAAACCTTTTTAAGACAGCGAAAAGTTTGGGGGTAGGTGTATGCTTTCCCTAAACTTTTCCAGAAATAGTCGGTAATACCTACTTGCACTAATTAACTTAACAACTCAACTTTTTGTTATGAATACGGTGTCTTCGTTGCTAGTTGCTCAGATTACTGACACGCATTTATTTGCAGAGGTTGAACCTAAGGTTTTTGGCGTAACAACTCATAACTCATTGCAAGCAGTTGTCGAAAAATTGTGTGCATTGCAACCGCAGCCAGATATTTTGTTACTAACAGGCGATCTTTCTCAAACGGTGTCTTCGTTGCTAGTTGCTCAGATTACTGACACGCATTTATTTGCAGAGGTTGAACCTAAGGTTTTTGGCGTAACAACTCATAACTCATTGCAAGCAGTTGTCGAAAAATTGAGTGCATTGCAACCGCAGCCAGATATTTTGTTACTAACAGGCGATCTTTCTCAAGATGAAAGCAGTCAATCTTACGATTTCTTAACTGGCTTGATTGCACCGCTAAATATTCCTGCTTACTGGCTACCAGGAAATCACGACAATTTACAAGTTATAGAGCAAGCATTACAACAGCCTCCGATTGATGCTACCAAATCTTTTCAAACTGGCGGCTGGAATTTTTTACTTTTAAGCTCTTTAATTCCAGGGTGCGTATATGGGGAGATTTCTAAGCAAAGTTTGGATTGGCTAGAACTTCAACTAGAGCAAATTACTAATCTTCCTACCTTAGTTGCTTTGCACCATCCACCATGCTTAATTGATTCTGAGTGGATGGATAACATTAACTTACGCAACTATGAGGAGTTTTTGGCGGTAGTCGATCGCTATCCACAGGTAAAATTAGTTTTATTCGGTCACATTCACCAAGAGTTTGATACTCAGCGTCAGGGAGTAAGTTATCTAGGTTCTCCATCTACCTGCGTTCAGTTTCAATCCAAAAGTAAAGAATTTACCATTGATAAGCAAGCTCAACCAGGGTTTAGATTGATAAATCTCTTTGTTGATGGCACTTACAATACAGAGATTGTCCGGGCAGAGAGTGCTAAATAATTGTGGTAATCGAGTTACTCAAAGTTGAAGTGGCGGATCGGGAAAAATACCTGCAAAAAGATCGGCAAATTTGGACAAAGGCGATCGCGCAGTTTCCTGGCTTTATAAGTAAAGAAGTTTGGCTAAATCCCCACGTACCTACTGAAGTTGTGTTAATTATTCGTTGGCGCAGTCGCCAGGAATGGAAATCAATCTCCGTACAAGTATTAGAGGAAATTGAGCGCCAGTTTGCCTTAGAAATGGGTAGTAGCAGCTATAAAATTCTGGAATCGGTAGAGTATCAAGTAGCAAAATAGAGGTGCGATCGCCCTTCAAAGCTCGATAAAATTAAATTAGTTCCTTATTTTATCTAGGCGACTTGAAAACTGCCCTTTGTCCACGCTGCCATCAAAGCATTGATTCTCAAGCAGTAGTTTGTCCTTATTGCCGTACTGCAATTAAGGCTTTCGGTCATCCTGGTATGCCTTTGCACCGCGCGGAGGGAACGAGCTTTTTATGCGAAAGTTGTACCTACCATGCCGATGATACCTGCAATTTTCCTCAGCGCCCTTATGCTCAAGAATGTACTTTGTACCAAGATATGAACAAACTTAGCCGCTCTGCAAAACCCCAACTAAATAACTTTAGCTGGAATCTTAAAAGTTGGCTAAGAAGGCATCAAGGGTTATTACTGCTCGTAATTTTGTTATTAATCAGTTTAGCGATCGCTTTATAGAGGCTGTTAAGCCTTGTTTATTACATCCATCAGTGACAGATTATCTGTTGGTAATGGTTGTTCGACAAATACCGCCAAGTCAAACCAAAAAGTTGTCCCAACACCAACCTCGCTAACTAAATGGACGGCGCTGTGATGTTTGTCAACAATGTTGCGGACAATTGACAACCCTAAACCTGTACCTTCTAAAGTATGCACGCGGTTTTCTACCCGAAAAAAGCGCTCGAAGATGGCTTGTTGATCTTCCGCATCGATGCCGATTCCTGTATCCGAAACTTCGATGCGTACTCGTTCGCCTAAAGTATGAGAATGCTCGTTTGTAGCTGCTGTTGGCAGTAAATAAGCCCGGAGTGCTACTTTTCCACCTTGCTGAGTAAATTTAAGCGCATTACCGACTAAATTTGTAAAAACTTGCAAAAGTAAATCGTAATTCCCTACTACGGCGGGTAAATCGGGGGAGATTTCTTGAACTAGCTCAATCCCTTTATCTCTAGCATTTAGCTGATAGATGCGTATAGTTTGCTCCACAGCTTGCGCTAAGTCTACGCCATCAAATTGATAAATTCGGCACGATTCTAGCCGTGACAAGTCCAAAACATCATTGACTAAACGAGCCAGCCTGTCGGTTTCGTGATTAGCAGTCTCCAGAAACTCCCGGCGCTCGGCTTCTGTTAATTCTTCCCCGTAATCGTGCAAAGTTTCAATGTGGGTTTTGATATTAAATAAGGGTGTTCGCAGTTCATGGGAGACATTACTAATAAACTGACTTTTTGCCTCGTTTAGCTCCACTTCGCGGGTAATATCTTGAACAGTAATCGCAATTCCTTTGATACTTTCCCGTTGCTGATTGACAACGGTAGTTAAAAGAATGCGTACCGTGCGAACGCTCGGTTCGGAAAGAGTTAAGCGAAATTCTGCACTATCGCGCTCTCCGGTGGCTATTTGATACAAGGAGCGCGACAAATCTGCTTGTACGGCAGAAGGTAACTGATGGAGTATGTTGGCTCCTACAACTTCCGCATTTTCCCAGCCAAAAATTCGTCGGGCTGTAGGGTTAACTAAAATCACCTGCAAATCGGCATCTAGTAGCACCGCACCATCGGCAATAGTCGAAACCAAAGTTTCTAACTTCGCTTTTTCTGCCGTCAATTCGTCAATATTTTGCTCGTCATAGCTTTCTAGCTTTTCTGCCATTTCATTGAAGCTAAAAATCAATTCTCCCAATTCGCCACTTAGAGGTAAATCTATCCGTTGCTTAAAGTTGCCCGCCGCGATATTTTTTACCCCCGTTGATAACTCTTTAATTGGTTGAGTAATCATCAAAGCATTAGAAACCGCTCCCAGTATCACCATTACCCAAATAGAGACAAACACCGCGATCGTTACATCGCGCGTTAGGTTTGAAGAAGTGACTACCGTTGGATTAGGGTTAGTACCGATCGCTAAAACTCCTAAGTATCTGCCTTCATGCAGCAAAGGAATAAATACATCCGTAACTTCGCCATCGGGGGAGAGATGCTGGCGTACCATTGGGATTTCAGAATTGGCAGCATAATTTTCGGGTAAATTAATTCGTCTGGCAATACTCAAAGAAGTTTGCACTTCTGGTTGCCAAAAAGGAATACCAAAAAATATTTTTCCCGATTCATCCGCGTAAAGCATATAGCGGACGCTAGAAGTATTGCTATAAAAGCGTTGAGAGAATTGGGCAACTTCTGTAAGATTGTTTTCCGCCACTAGCGGCGCAACGTTGGAAGCAAGTAGCAGCCCCAAGTCGCTACCAAAACGGGTATCGCTTAGCCGCGCATCTTGTTGAATCGTATTGACAGCCCAAAAGGTAAGCCCGCTCATAATTAAGGAAACAACCAAAGTTGCCGCCGCCAGCAGCTTTGTCTGGAGCGTAAAATCCGCCCACCAATGGGCGATCGCTTCTCGAAGTGTTTTTAACCAAGTAACCATTTTTTAAATTTATATTAGCTTTTGTAATAAATCCTTACAATTAAAAACTAACAGTTAATTGGTAAATAGGTGGTAAAGAAATTTCAAAATCCATTTTTTTACCTATTTTTGCACTCGATACCCAATATCTCGCCGATAATACATCCCTTCAAAATGGATGCTGTTAAGCGCAGCGTAAGCACGAGAAATTGCTCCAGCAAAATCCGCTCCTATACCTGTCACACCCAAAACTCTGCCGCCATCTGTAACTAATTGGTTATCTAATTGCTTTGTGCCAGCTTGAAACACATAAGTATTTGCCAACCCTTCAGCACCTTTGATGCCCGTAATCGCTTCACCCTGGCGATAATCTCCCGGATAACCGCCAACTGATGCAACTACACAACAAGCTGCTCCAGATTTCCAGGCAATAGCAGGCATTTCTCCTAATCTTTTCTCTACGCAAGCCAGTAGCAATTCTTCTAAAGGTGTTTCTAGTAAAGGTAAAATGGCTTGAGTTTCAGGATCGCCAAACCGACAGTTAAATTCCAAAACTTTAAATTCGCCATCCGGTGACACCATCAAGCCAGCATAAAGTACGCCTCGGTAGTCTATATTGCGTTTGCGTAAAGTTGCGATCGCTTTTTGCAATACTTCTACTTCTATTTTTGCCATCAATTCTGGGGTAACTAAAGGCGCAGGCGCATAAGCTCCCATTCCACCTGTATTAGCTCCCGTATCCCCTTCACCGATGCGTTTGTGATCTTGGGCGGGTAGTAAAGGGCGAATTGTTATCCCATCTGTCAAAGCCAATACAGAGACTTCTTGCCCAGTTAAACATTCTTCTACTAGAACAAATTTACCCGCACTGCCAAATTGCCCTTGAAATATACTATCAATTGCTCTATGGGCTTCCTCAATAGAGGCAGCAACTATAACTCCCTTTCCCGCCGCCAAACCATCAGCTTTGACAACAATAGGCACAGATCCCGCTTCTACATAGCCTCTAGCGGCGGCTGCCTCAGTAAACACAGCAGCTTTGGCGGTAGGAATGTTGGCTTCTGCCATTAAGGCTTTTGCCCACGCCTTGCTTGCCTCAATTTGCGCTCCCGCACGGGATGGTCCAAACACTTTCAGCCCCTTATCCTGGAGGTAGTCAGCAATCCCCAAAGCGAGAGGGATTTCCGGACCAATTACAACCAAATCGATGTTGTTATCTTGAGCAAATTGTCCGATTCCTGCAAAATCATCTACATTCAACGGCAAGTTTTGACAACGTGCGGTTGTGGCTGTACCGCCATTACCAGGAGCGCAGAAAACTTGCTCAACATTGCTCGATTGTAGTAGTTTTAGCGCGATCGCGTGTTCTCTACCCCCGTTACCAACAACCAAAACTTTCACTAATATCCTCGCTCCAAGTACCAATAGTTTTTTATACTTACTGACGATTATGCAACCTTCTAGGGTAGCAAGGAGCAGTTGGATGTTGCTTTTTATGATTTGGGCAGAGGTCCAGCAGTTTGTCTGCTAAAAATATTTTGAATTGACAAATAGATCAAAATTACTAAAGGAGCTACCAAGATAAAAATAATGTACCAAGGCATACCTGCATAACTAAAAGAGTTGTACCAAACATTGATGGTGCTGCTTGCATACTCATTTGCTGGGGAATAACTATTTTCAATTACGATTTCTGGTTTGACACTCCCCGCCTTGAAAGAGCGGGGATTCTTGCATCAGGTAGACCAAAGTCTAATCCGAATGGGCGCTGTCAAAACGCCTCTAGTAAGTCCGCTTAGATCGAAACCAAGCTTTCCCTTTGCTTTTCTCAAAATATTCGCTGCACCGTTACAATCAGCATTTATATAACCAAAGTTTGCAGTGCGAAATAAACCACGTTTTACACGCTTTCCAGTTGATTGCCACTGTTCGGGTTTTTCACCAAATTTAGGTAGCTCATCATTATCTAAAAAACTTGCTTTACTTGTATAATTTTCCTCGGTTTCTACAAACACAATTCCATAATGTTCGCACAAAGACGCTATCCTATCCTTGAGTTTCGCAGTGGGAACCCTTACAAACTTTTGGTTATTAACTCTCCCCATATTTGAACTGTCTTTTTGTCCTTTATTCCATCCAAAAACAATACTACCAATTTTGTTTTTTAAGCAATGATTAATAACAATTCTGGCTGCTTTGTTAACTGCATCTCGCATCTGGCGGTTGCGTTTTTCAGTGATAGCCGCAAGCCTGTTAGACCAAAAACCTTGTGGTTTTTTCTCTTGCCTAAGCCCCAAATAAATACCTCATCGTTGAGTAAATTTAACGTACTAGCTTTTTTGCTGTTGATATAGCTGTTTAAATAAACGCTGCTGAAGCTGATGATCGACAATGGGCAATGGATAGCCGAGCGCGTCGCGTTCAACAGATGAAATATTCCCACTAATTAAAAATTCTGTATCCACAGACCTTAATTCCGGTAGCCATTCTCTGATATATTCACCTTCTGGATCAAATTTTTGCGCTTGACTTGCAGGGTTAAAAATTCTGACTGGTTTGGGGTCCATACCACTAGAGGCGCTCCATTGCCAGCCACCATTATTTGCCGAAAGATCGCCATCTATTAGGCGTTGATAAAAGTATTTTTCTCCTAATTGCGGGTTAATTAATAAGTCTTTAGTCAAAAAACTAGCTACAATCATTCGACAACGGTTGTGCATCCAGCCAAGTTCGTTCATTTGCCGCATTGCCGCATCGACAATCGGATAGCCAGTTTTCCCTTCACACCAAGCTTGGAAATGTTCTTCGTTATTGTTGTAGGGGAAATTTTTAAAAACTTCTCGATACGCGCCAGTTTCCAATTCCGGAAAATTATACATGGCGTGTTGATAAAATTCCCGCCAAGCAAGTTCTTGTTGCCAGCCAATAATGCTGGTATTGGTTTCATCGCTGCGACTATTTTCTAATGCCTCTTTCGTTGCTGCCCATACGGTGCGAATACCAATCACGCCAAACTTTAGCGCCGCGCTCAGTTGAGATGTGCCATTAACTGCGGGAAAATTGCGCTGCTCTTTGTATTCGTTAATCGCCGAATAAGTAAATTCTTCTAGCTTTTCTTGGGCGGCGGCTTCCCCTGGGGCAATTACTAATTCATTTTCCCAATTGAAGCCTAAATTTTTAGCTGTAGGTAAAGCAATAGCTCCAGCAGCAACAGCAAGGTTTTTTTCGTCGGCTGTAAGCCCTGTAACATCTTGTAAGGCTGCTACGGGTTCCGCCTTGGGTTTACTTATCCAGTTGCGCCAAAAAGGGCTGTAGACAGTGTAAGGCTGACCAGAACCTGTGCGGATATCTTCGGGAGAATGGAGTAATTGATCCCAGTGTTTTTCTTTAAACTCAATGCCTTTTTCTTGCAAAGCATCCATTACCGCGCGATCGCGTTCTTGAGAATACGGCTCAACGTCCCAGTTCCAAAACACCCCACGAGCATTCAAAGCACTGGCTAGAGCGGGTATTGCTTGAGTCGGATTACCTTTGATAATTAATAATTCGCTACCTGCTTGGGCGTAGCGCTGTTGTAGGTGCTGCAAACACCCGATCATATAAGTAACTCGCACTGGCGCAACATCGTCGCGTTCTAAAATATTGGGATCGAGGCAAAATACCCCTACGACCTTTCGACTATGCTCCCGTGCGATCGCAAGTCCGGTATTATCAGAGATCCGCAGGTCGCGGCGATGCCAAAATAAGATTAAGTCAGACATTAAATACTGTTTTAGTACAATTGTACTAATATTTTAAGATAAACGATTGGACAAAAGCTCGATAAATTGACCGTGTTCGGGGGAATTTAATCCTAACTGTAAAACTGCGATCGCGTTTACCATTTCTCCCGCCAGTAGTAGGGGTAGAGCTAACCACAAACCAGGAAAAACAAGACTTCGCACTACTCCATTGTCATCGGGCTGTAAAAGCACATATTCACCTGCTTGGAGGCTAAACCAGTCAAGTTTGCGATCGAAAACCTGCCAGACAACGTACTCTTGAACGCCATTACGGCGATATACCTGTTTTTTATCGTACAAATCGTAAGCGGCGCTACTAGCAGCGATTTCTACAATTAATTCCGGCGCACCTTCCAGATAATCATCATCGCTAACAATACTTCGCCCTCCTGAATCGATTCTTAGTAGAGCATCCGGCTGGGGTTCGTTGTCTAAATCTAGGCGCACGGTGCTATTGTCACCAATATCTACTCCTGGCGTGGCAATCCAATAAGCTGACAACAGCGCCATAATTGCCGCGTGAGGCTGACCATGACTTCTAGCTCTTACTGGCGATCCTATGTATACTACTCCCTCAATTAGTTCAGCTTTCTTTACTTTTGGCATCGCTGTATAGCGTCGCTCAAATTCAATTCGCGACAAGCGATCGCCATTTTCTAGAGAGAGGATTTGAGTAGCCGTTTGTGTTGAGGCGTTCATAACTAATTTAAAAACGGTTTAGCTAAAAGAAAGCTAGAAATAGATTTGGCATCTACAGGCTCACCTTCTAAAATAGCTTGTTCTAATTCCTGGGGAGTTAGTAAAACTGTTTCAATGTCTTCGTCGTCATCTTGTACGGGCGGTTTGTCTAAAACTTCCAATTCTTGGGCGAGAAAAGCGTAAATAATTTCATCAGAGTAACCCGGCGCTAAAAAAAATTCACCGAGTTTTTGCCATTTATGAGCGCGATAGCCTGTTTCTTCCTCAATTTCGCGCCGGATTGTCTCGGCGGGGGACTCGTTTAGTTCTACAGTTCCCGCCGGAAACTCTAATAATCTGCCTTGTACCGCAAAGCGATATTGGCGCACTAAAACAAGCTTGCCTTCAGGAGTTACTGGCACGGCTAAAGCGCCCCCTGGATGCCTGATACATTCCCATTCGCCTTCAACTTCGTTGGGTAGACGCAGACGATTGACTTCAAAATCAAATTTGCGCCCTCGGTAATGCAGGCGTTGCTTGAGTAATTGGGGGGGTTCGTTGCCGATTGCCATATAGTTAAATTTTGATAACTCCTGAACAGTCTACCGCTTGCACCAGTTGCGCGATCGCGTTTCCGGAAACTGGTTCAATCCAGTTAGGGGCAATTTCTGCTAAAGGCACGAGGACAAAAGCGCGTTCGTTCATGCGCGGATGAGGTAATTGCAGTTGAGGCGTATCTAAAATTAGCTCGTCGTAGAGCAATAAATCGAGATCGATGGATCTTGCTCCCCATCTTTCTCTCCGCACTCGTCCAAACTTAGCTTCGGTGGCAAGTAAAGTTTTGAGCAATTGCTGGGGTGGTATCATTACTTGCAGCAAGGCACAACCATTGAGGTAATCTGGTTGAGGGATTCCGCCTACGGGCTTTGTTCGATACCAACTAGAGACTTTTTGCATCGCAATGCCTGGCATTGCGCCTAATACTTGCAATGCTGCAGCTAAAATACCTGGAGAATCACCTAAATTACTGCCAAGAGCGATCGCGCATTTTTGGGTTTCACGAATCTGCAAAGCTCTGCCCTTACTCCATTTAAAATCTATTATTTTATAATTTGCTCTAACTTTAAGCTAAAAATTTATAATTCCCGTTTATTAGTAGCGATCCCAACCAAGTAGAATAAACAAAACAATTGTTGGTCAGTAGCGTTATTGAGGAACTAAATAAAAGTGTCCAAATTAATTCCTTGGCTCAAAGAGCGAACAACTAAAGTCCGTGACTCTACGCCAGGGGAAAAGCCAACCGCCGAGAAGCGAACTCTAGTAGAGCAAATCAAAAGCTTGCCCAAATTCGCTGCTGCCAAAATTCCTGGAGGCAAGCCCCCATACCGTTACTATTGGTTTTGGCTATTGCTTTTAGCTGGTGGTGGCACTGTTGCTTTGACAGTTTTTTGGCTGAGTATAGAACGTAGTTTGCCAAAAGCGACGGAACTATACACTTTTATCCGCGATGATACTCTCACCATCAAAGCAGGCGACGGTAGTATTTTGCAACAAAGAGGACCAGCGACTAGAGAACAGTTAAAACTCAGCAAAATCCCCAAGCCACTGGTACAAGCTTTTATTGCCTCGGAAGATCGCCGATTTTATCAGCATCATGGTGTAGATTATCAAGGCATCGTGAGAGCCTTTGTAAATAATCTGCGATCACGTAATTTGGGAGAAGGTGGCAGCACGATTACGCAGCAGTTGGCGCGAATTTTATTTTTAAATCAAGAACGCACGTTAGGGCGCAAGTTTAAAGAAATCAGCTTATCTCAAAAAATTGAACAAAAACTCAACAAAGAGCAAATTTTAGAGCGTTACTTAAACTTAGTGTATTTAGGATCGGGTGCTTACGGTGTTGCCGATGCGTCTTGGGTATACTTTAGTAAACCTGTAGATAAACTAACCTTAGCCGAGATGGCGACCATAGCTGGACTTGCCCCCGCACCTAGCCTTTATTCGCCAGTAGTTAATCCAACGGCTGCAAGGCGACGGCGCAATTTGGTATTGCAGAGGATGCAGGAAGATGGAGTAATTACAATTCAAGCAGCCAAGGCAGCAACTAACGCCCTCACTACCCTCAAACCTAGTTTGCCCAAACGTCTCCAAGTAGAAGCACCTTACTTTACTACTTATATCCAGCAAGAATTACCAAAATATATTTCCCCCGAACGAATCGAAGCTGGGGGCTTAACCATTGAAACTACCCTAAACCCCAAGTGGCAAAAAGCCGCAGAAACGGCAGTAAAAAATACCGTGGCTCAAAATGGTAGAGGGCAACATTTTGAGGAAGCGTCGTTAGTTAGTATTGACCCCCGCAATGGCGAAATTAAGGCAATGGTAGGGGGCAAAAATTTTCAAGTCAATCAGTTTAACCGCGTAACTCAAGCTCAACGCCAGCCAGGGTCTACTTTTAAGGGCTTTGTATACGCCGCCGCGATCGCATCGGGAATGTCGCCTTACAAATCTTACATCGACGCGCCTTATATAGTTGAAGGCTACGAACCTTTGAACTACGATCGCAGTTACCGGGGTTGGATGACTGCAAGTAGCGCCCTGATTTCCTCCATCAACACAATCGCTGTTAAGGTTTTAATTGATGTCGGCTTTGAGCCAACAATCAAACTTGCCCACAATATGGGCATCAAATCTGAACTAAAGCCTACTTATTCTCTAGCTTTAGGTTCTAACGAAGTAAATTTACTCGAACTAACCAGCGCTTACGGTACTTTGGCAACCCAAGGTACGCACATCGAAACTCACGGAATTCGCCGGATATTAAATCGCAGTGGCGAGGTGATTTATACCTCAAAATACAAACCTAAACGAGTGCTAGACCCTGGTAGCGCCTCAATTATGACCTGGATGCTCAAAAGTGTAGTCCAGTCGGGTACAGGTCGCGCTGCTCAGTTAAATCGACAGGTTGCGGGTAAAACTGGCACTTCCGATGAAGCCCGCGATTTGTGGTTTATTGGCTATATTCCCCAAGTAGTGACGGGGGTATGGTTGGGTAATGATAATAACGAACCTACCAGAGGTAGCAGTAGTACGGCGGCTTACACTTGGCATCAATTTATGGCTCAAGCCGTGGAAAAAATGCCTGTAGTAGAATTTCCCTCAAGACCGAAGTTAGAAGGGCGCAAAGGCAGTATTAAGGCGCAGCCACTCAAGCCTAAACGAGTGATTTCTAGGCGCATTCCTGGCAAACGGCTAAACGAGAGCAAACAAAACAATTTACAAGCACTTCCTGAATCTAATCGTCAAAGAAGACGCGATCGCAATCGACGTTACAATGGGCAAAATCCAGAAACTACAACTCAAAGGCGTAATCGGCGCTACAGAAGCGATCGCCCGACTAGAAGATTGCGTAAGCGCCAAGAATCCGCCGCACCACCAGTGCGTCCTCAAACCCAGCCGCCACAGGCTCCTGAAAGGTCTACTCCCCAAGTTGCACCCACAAGGTCTTGGCGAGAGCGGCTAAGACCAGTGGAGCGTCCTTCTAACAACCCACCTCCGGCTGCATCCCCTACTAACCCGGCTCCTGGCTTTGGTAGCGATGGTTAAGATAAGTTCACAACTATTTCCTTCACCCTTGGGGGAGATAGCAAAATAACACAGATTTTTGTATGCTCTTAAAATCAGTAATTGCATAGTAAGAGGAGCATAAAATGAATATATTAATGCAAACCGCAGCCCAAGCCGCCGAAAATGGTCCTCATTTTCCAGTTTCCTTCACTTTAGTATATGTAGTTGGATTTATTGCGGCAGTATCGATTGGCTCTGTTGCTTGGTACAACTCTAAGCGTCCAGTAGGTTGGGAAGACAAAGAGCGTCCTGATGTTGTTCCAGAAGTGAAAAAAGAAGAAACCCCCGGTATCGGCGAACCAAAGGTTTAAATAAGTCACATACTTTTTATTTTTGACCCTCAACCCAACGACGGTAAAGTTTTTGAATTTCTTTCATTACTGCATTATGAGCGGGTTGAGGTGTATTATTTTCTGGATCTAAAGACTGCAACTCGGTCAATAATTTTGCTTCTTCCGTATCTACATCGCTGTCGCTATAAATTAACCCGCTAATAGCTTCAAGTAGGTTTTGGTAATCTACGAGACTCGGAGAGTTGCCTAAATAATCTCTTACCCATTGGTAACATTCGGTGGGCTTCACTTCCCGTAATTCGTGTAGTAAGGGATAAATTTCTGGCTCTTGTGCTACACCTTTTTCTTGAGCTATTTGGTTTAAGTAGGTGCGTTCTTCTGGCTGAATTTTGCCGTCAAGCCAAGCAACTCCAATTAAGATTTTGACTAGCTGTTTGACATTATTTTCCTTATTTAACATTGTTTTTCTCTAATAGTTAGGGTTTTATAGGCTTTTTTTCAGTCGCACCATAAAAAAGCCATCCATTAAATCTTGATATGGTAAAACTTTAATCCAACCTGCGGGTTTTGCAAAGGTAAAACAAGGCGAATCAGTCTGTGGCAGTTCAATTAGCCAATTGGGATTATGCGAAAGAAAATTCTCAATTATACTTTCGTTTTCTTGGGGATGCAGTGTGCAAGTAGCATAAACCATTACGCCGCCTGGCTTGACAAATAAAGCTGCTTGAGAAATTAGCTGTGATTGCAGCAATGAAAGTTCTTGGATACTTTCAGGAGTTTGTCGCCAACGCGCATCGGCGTGACGGTTTAAAGTTCCCAAACCCGAACAAGGGACATCTAGTAACAGGCGATCGCATTTATCTATAAACTGGCTAAGATTGCGGCTATCTCCTACCTGTACTCTAATTGAGTTTAATTGCAGGCGTTTGGTATTTTGTTGGAGTTTTCGCAATCGGGAAGCCGTGTGATCGCACGCCCAAATTGTGCCAATATCACCCATTAATTCAGCAATGTGGGTAGTTTTTCCCCCTGGTGCTGCACACGCATCGATAATAATTTCCCCAGCTTGAGGAGCAAGTAAATGGCTAACTAATTGAGCGCTACTATCTTGCACCGTCCACCAACCATCGTTAAAACCTGGTAAGTTTTGAATTGCTCCGGTACTCCCATTTATTCTCACCGCTTGAGGTACGTGAGAAACGCGGCTTACATCTATACCCGCCGATTGAAAGGCGGTTTCAACTTTTTCAATAGAACTAAGAAGCGGATTTATTCGTAAGTCGAGCTTGGGTGGTTGGTTTAGCCACTGGCAAAGTTGTTCTGTAGCTGCGGTGCCAAATTGCTCTAACCAAACTTCAATTATCCAGTTGGGGTAACTATGCAGAATGCCTAATCGTTCTACAGGGTTTTCTGGTAACTTAAGCGGATCGATTCCAGTATCGTTGATCCGGAGGTATTGGCGCAATAAACCATTGACAAAGCCTGTAAGTCCTGTAAGCCCGTTTTTTTTAGCAAGTTCTACAGTAGTATTAACCGCCGCCGAGGGGGGAATATGGCTCAAATATCGCAGTTGGTACAAGCCTAAATGCAAAATAGGGCGCAAAAGTGGGGGTTGTTTATCGGCTTTTTTGCTGGCTAATTGGTCAATGAGGGTATCAAGCGATCGCATTTGGCGGACGCTACCGTAAACAAGTTCAGTAGCTAAACGGCGATCGTTTGGGGAAAGGTCATTTTTACTTAATATCCGCTCTAAGGCGACATCAGCATAAGCTCCTTTGTGTACGGCACTTAGAGCTATAAAAGCACTTTGGCGAGAATCATCCATAGTTCTAGAATAGACCTATGTGCAAAAGATTTGTTAGTCGGCTTAAGCCGACTTTAGCTATTAGCAAGCGGGTTTTAACCCTAGGTGGGCTAGGATGATTTGCTACAAAAAAAGCCTCCGGTTAGGGAGGCTTTGAAGTTTTTAACTAAGAGTTTTAGCCAATAATATTTCTTACGGCTAGGATTCCTGCGATCGCACTTGCAACTAAAGATGTCAGTGCGGTACTAAATAACCACCAAGCTGCACCAGAAGCTGCTTTTTTAGTTTCGGCAGCTTGCTTTTGCGCTTGCTGTTTGATTGCGTCTAAGCGTCTTTGAGTTTCTTTTTGAATGCGTTCGCCTTGTTGCAATACTTTGTCTCTAGTTCCTTCCACTTGAGCGATGATGCGGTTTGCATCGGCTTCGGAGATGTCTTCGCGAGAACTAAGAAGGGCTACTAAGGTATCGCGGTCAAATTGCGACAATCTTTCACGCAAGGCGCTAAATCCGGCTTGTGGATCGTCAAATACTTTGCTGAAATCTTGCTGCAAACCTTCATAGTTTAGCTCTGGACGTTCTAAGGAATTTAGGTAATTGCGGAGCTTTCCAAACACTCCCTCAATGGCAGAAGTAACAGTTTGCTGGATTTTTTGCGCTTGTTCCACAAGGGAGTTGCGGACTGATTCTACTTGGTCGGCGATGCGGTTTGCTTCTTCTTCGCTAATATCTTCCCGTTGGGATAGTAATGATACTAGGGTAGAACGATCGAACTTAGAAAAGCGATCGCCTATATTTCCCAAACCAGATCGCGGATCGTTGAGCAGTAGTTGCAAATCGCGCTTTATTCCGTCTGGGTTTAGTTCGTCTTTGTTAGTATTTCGCAAATAGCTTTCGAGATTAGCCTCAAAATCGACAACTTGCTGCGTGGCACGACTTGCCAACCGACGCGGCGCTTTGACAATGCTGTTGATTCCGGCTTGCAATCGATCGATTGCTCTATTAACTTGCTCCTCGCTCAAGTCTTGGCGTTGACCAAGGAGTTTTACTAAGGTTTCTCGGTCTACGTGTGATAATCTTTCCCGTAGTGCAGAAGATCCAAGTTTTGGATCTTCAAGCAATTTACTCAAATCTCGCTTAATTCCTTCAGGATCGAGTTCTTCTAAGTTTGTATTGCGAAGATACTCAGCAATTTTACTTGTAGTTTGTTCGTACTGTTCTTGAGCAATTCCGGCTAGTTTCTGCGGCGCTTGCAAAATGTTACTGCGTACTGATTCTATTTGATCGAGAGTTTGGTTAATTTGCTCCTCGCTCAAATCTTGACGCTGGTTGAGAAGTTGTACCAAAGTATCGCGGTCAAATTGCGATAATCTTTCTCTTAGTACGCTAAGTCCAGCTTGCGGATCGGCAAAAAGGGTTTGAAAATCGCGCTTAATACCTTCAGGATTTAGTTCTTCTTTGTTGGTATTGCGGAGATATTCTTCAACTTTAGTCCGTAACTCGGTAGCTTTGGCTTTAGCTTGTTCTTGAACTTCTCTAGCTCGATTGATAACACTATCGCGGGAGTTTTCTAGCTGGCTAACTATCCCTTCTGCTTCCTCGGTGCTAATATCTTGACGCTTGCTAAGAAGTTGGACAAAGGTATCGCGGTCAAATTGCGATAATCTGTCCCGTAGCGCCTCAAACCCGGCTTGCGGATCTTCTAATAGTTTCTGGAAGTTCTGTTTAATCCCTTCAGGATTTAGTTCTTCTTTACCTGTTTTGCTGAGATAATCTTCCACCGATGCGCGGATATCTTTTGTTTCGCCTTGAGGCGCATCTTGCAGACTAGCCAAAACTTCGGTGCGAATGCTCTCTAGTTGTTCGGCTACTTCTTCAATTTTTGCTGGTAGCAAGTCGCCACGAGCAGTTAATTGTTGAGTAAAATACTCCTTATCTATTTGCTCCAAGTGTCTTTTTACTGTTGCTGGATCGGCTTCGGGGTCGTAAATGACATCTTTAAATTCACTTTTGATTGTCTCGCGGTTTAAGTGCCAAGCATAAGAACTTTGCAAGTAGTTATCGACATCGGCTTTGATAGTGTTGAAACCTAATGCAGGTGCTTTTTCAGCTACAGCAGTGCCAACTTTACTGGCTTGTTCTGTTGCTTTACCTGCCAATTGCTGCAATTGACTAGAAATTTTTTCTATATCTAAATCGGACAAGTCTGTTCTTTTCAAGACTGTTCCTAGCAATGTGCTAACACCAAGTTGCATAGCTTGGCTCATCATCCCGCCGTTTTTTTGTCCGTTACTTTGATTACTAGCGACTAACTTCTGGAGTTGTTCGCCTAAATCTTGACTTCGCAATTCGTCAGGAGTCGCAGATTGTAAAAAGTTCTGAATCTGCTTTTGCGCGTCTTGTTGTGGCTGACCAACTACATTTTTCCACGCACCTTCTAGTTGATCTACAACTCGATTGATGTCTTGCTTAGAAAAGTCTGTACGGCTGCTAACGAGATCTACCAAAGTTTGACGGTCAATATTTAAGCCTTCGTTTCCTGCTAGGCTTTGCAAATCTGAGCTACTAAGTATCTTCTCAAATTGGCTGCGAATTTCCTCTACATCTAACTTAGGTAATTGCAGATTGCTTAAAGAACTTTGCAAAGTATCGCGGATGCTGTTGGGGTCAATTCCCGAAGTCAATTCACGGCGCACTGCGGCGGTAACGGCTTCGGCTGTCGAGACTACTTGCGATGAGGCGGCGCTTGCACCCATAGCTGTAGCGGCAGTTCCCATCAATCCTTGAAAGCCTGATGTGGCAGTGCTAACAACAGAACCAATTAAGGAACCTACCGTAGTTGAACCTACCCACACTAGCAGCGAAAAGTAAGTAGACCAAATAACTACTGCTGTAATTGCTCCTAAAACTGCACTACTAACTAAGCTCAGTTTTACTGCCAAAAAACAAGCAATAAATAAGGCAATACTAACAGTGATTAAAGTCCAAAGACCTACCGCCGTTTCTATTTTGCGAATAGTGCTACCTAAGCTTTCTGATTCATCGGAATTAGACGAGCCTCCTAAAGATGAAATGCCAAAGGCAACGGAGAAGTTTGTTAATAATAATTGGAAGGCAAAAGCCATCAAAACACCAGCAATCAATGCTACTAAAAATTGCGGTGCTGAAAATAAAGCTACGGTCTGGGGTATTGCGCTTACTTGCACTTCGGCAACTTTGGCTACTCCTAACTGTTCGCTATATAACGGAATAATTGTACTTAAATTCATAGGTTTCCTTGTTTGTTAAATTAAAGTAATTAGTTTTTGTGGCAAAACAATTTGCGTACCAAGCATCCGGCATTCGTAAAACTTGCATTATTTACAAACGTCAATTACTAACTACTTTTTGGCTACTTATTTGTAGTCCCATTTACTATATGTACTGCTGCCTCTTTGCTCTAACTCCCTCTAAGGTCAGAACCAAGTAACTTTGTTTATATAATTTTGTAAATAGAAAAATGTTTAATAGAGCATAAGTGTGCGCCTCAATTATGCGCAAGCAATCAATAAAGTAAAGCGATCGCTTAATATCCTAAAACCTCAGTAGGCTGTTATATTTTTTACTAACTTTTGTAGCCAGCTAAGTTTTAAATACAAGGAATTTTAGGCGCAGCGAATAAAAATGCGATCGCATAAATGCTGTTTATCTAGCAAGGGTTGGATGATTGAGCAAAAAAAATCTCCAAACTTTGCTGAAAATCGCTGCTATTTTTTTCCTAAGCACACTAGCATATAGAGGTGACTAATTCGTACTATCCCTTACGCTCTCTACAACAAGGTAACTGGCTCAAGCTGATTTGCGGGGCTAGTTTTCAATATCTACCCTCGGTAAGAAATTTAACTTTAGCTTATGCTCTTTCGGGTGTAGATTGTATTGATGTTTCCGCCGATGCGGCGGTAATTACCGCAGCCAAAGCAGCGCTACAAGTAGCACTTTCTCTGAAAAGCGCAGCACAAAATCGGGGCTACGGGATTAAACAGTTACCTTGGTTGATGGTAAGTTTGAATGCCTCTGAAGATCCGCATTTTCGCAAAGCCGCCTTTGACCCCTTAGCTTGTCCTCCAGAGTGTCCGCGTCCTTGCGAACCCATTTGTCCGGCGCAAGCAATTGTATTTGAACGCTTAGAAGATGACTTTTCTGGGGTATTAGAGCCTAATTGTTATGGTTGCGGGCGATGTTTGCCAATTTGCCCCAGTCAATTAATTAGAACTCACTCTTATGTAGTTCCAACAGGCGACTTCGCAAGCGTAGTATTATCTCAAGGAGTTGATGCCGTTGAAATTCATACCCAAGTAGGTCAATACTCGGAATTTGCCAATTTGTGGCGTAGCGTCAAGCCTTGGGTAAGTAAGCTGAAATTAGTAGCAATTAGTTGTCCTGACGGGGAGGGCTTAATTGACTATTTATGGAGTATATACGAACTAATTTCACCCTTAGAGAGTGCGTTAATTTGGCAAACCGACGGGCGACCAATGAGTGGCGATATTGGGGATGGTACAACAATTGCGGCGGTAAAACTAGCTCAGAAAGTTTTAGCTGCTAATTTACCCGGCTACGTGCAGTTAGCCGGAGGAACTAATAGCTATACTGTCCCAAAGTTGCAAAAACTAGGGATGTTGGGCAGTAACTTAGGAGGGGGTCGCATTTCTGGGGTTGCCTATGGTAGCTATGCCCGCGTATTGTTATCGCCCGTACTAGAACGATTAGAACAATTACAAATAAATAAAACCAATGAAGTACCAACTGTTGGCTTAGAACAAGAACCCCAATTACTTTGGGAAGCTGTAGATATGGCTCAAACTCTAGTCTCTCAGCTTAAACCAATTGCTTGCTAAAAGTTTCCGCTCCCTTTGCCCTATCGCTCTACGTTAATAACGTCACTGTAGAAAGAATGCAGATTACAGACGATCTCCAAAAACTAATTGATATTTTGCCGCTAGAAATTCAACAAGCCCTAGAGCAACACGAGTTGCGCGATAGCTTAGTTGAAGTGGTGATGGATTTGGGTCGCCTCCCCGAAGCCCGTTTTCCCAATCGAGCCGAATATTTATCTCAAATTCCAATTTCTCAAGCACAGTTGAATGATTGCATCGAGCGCGTCGGACACTTTGGCGGCGATAATCGCGCGGGAATTGAGCGAACTTTGCACCGCATTAGTGCTATCCGCAATCGCACCGGGAAAATTATTGGTTTGACTTGTCGTGTCGGTCGAGCGGTTTTTGGCACAATTGACATGATCCGCGACCTTGTAGGTACGGGTCAATCAATTTTGATGCTTGGTCGTCCAGGGGTAGGCAAAACTACCGCCCTAAGGGAAATTGCCCGCGTCCTGGCTGACGAACTCAATAAGCGTGTAGTCATTATCGATACTTCCAATGAAATAGCTGGCGATGGCGATATTACGCACCCAGCAATCGGTAGAGCTAGACGAATGCAAGTAGCGCGCCCCGAACTTCAGCATCAAGTAATGATTGAAGCCGTGGAAAACCATATGCCAGAAGCGATCGTTATTGATGAAATTGGTACAGAACTTGAAGCAATGGCAGCCCGTACCATTGCCGAACGAGGCGTACAGCTAGTTGGCACAGCCCACGGCAACCAAATTGAGAATTTGATCAAAAACCCTACTTTGTCCGATTTAGTCGGCGGTATTCAAGCGGTAACGCTGGGAGATGAGGAAGCAAGAAGGCGACGGACGCAAAAAACTGTTCTAGAGCGCAAAGCCCCGCCCACGTTTGAAATTGCGGTAGAAATGCAAGAGCGCCAACGCTGGGTAATCCACGAAAGCGTAGCCGATACCGTAGACAATTTGTTGCGCGGAAAGCAGCCAACGCCTCAAGTCAGAACAGTTGGCGAAGATAATAAGGTCACAATTACTCAAGAACAACCCGTAGTCAAAACTGCACGTTCTAATAGTTCTTGGCAAGGTGGGGAGGAGATATTAGAGTCAAATGTGACTACAATGCGATCACCTGGATGGAGAGAAACAGGTAAAATGGTTCCGATGCCCCAAGTGGCTAAAGAGCGCATTTCTGGGGAAGGAGAGTTTGACCGCTTACTAGAGGAATCTTTTGACCGTTTTGGTTATAGCCCAAGTCCCGGTCCAAATGGCGAAGATTTGCCTTTGCATATTTACCCTTACGGGGTCAGTCGCAGCCAATTAGACCAAATAATTGAAGTGCTGAATTTGCCGATAGTGCTGACAAAAGATATTGATGGGGCAGATGGTATTTTAGCATTGCGATCGCACGTCAAGAGTCATTCTAAGTTGCGTCATATTGCTAGAGTTCGCCAAGTGCCTATTCATATGATTAAAGCTAGTACCATCCCGCAAATTACTCGCTCTTTGCGGCGGCTGCTAAATATGGATGAACCAGGGCTTGGCGACGAGCGAGAAATGAGCTTGTTTAGCCAAAATGGTAGCGAAGATGAAATGGATGCTTTGGAGGAAGCAAGGCTTGCAGTAGAGCAAATTGTTATTCCTAAAGGGCAACCTGTGGAGCTATTACCCCGCTCTCCGAAAGTGCGGAAAATGCAACACGAACTTGTTGAACACTACCGCCTCAAATCTGACAGTTTTGGTGATGAACCCAATCGCCGCTTACGGATCTATCCGGCGTAATAAGTAGGAAAAACCAAGATATGGGGGGTTTGCCCCCCAAACCCCCTGCAAAAGTGTCTTGTCTACGGGTACGCTAGTTCTTGGGCAATAGACCTCTATAAAAGATTTATTAGTCAGCTTAAGCTGAGTTTAGCTATTAGCCTGGGGTTTTAACCCTAGGTGGGCTAGGATGACTTTCTTTCTTGCCTAAAGCAAAAATTGCTGGCACATCTAACCAAATTCCTTTATCTGTCGCCAATTCCCCAACTTCTGCTAAATGCTCTGTTTTAAACTGTTCTAGTTTTTCTGGTTGAATTTGCGACACGGAATGACGAAAGCCTGTATGCCAGACAATATCCCACCACTCGTCTACATTGCGGAGATAGTAACCTAGTTGCTCAGTGCGAATTTCAATATCTTCTATACTCAAGCCTGCTTGCTGCATCAAATCTCGGCATTTTTGAGGAGTACTTAACCTTGGAAACCCTCTAGATGGTGGCAATACAACGCCATAATTATTTTGAATTCGGTTTGCATACATTTCGCGCATCGGATTAAAAGAGGTTTCCCCAAAACTAGAAAAAGCCACTACACCGCCGGGTTTAGTCACGCGCCGCCATTCTTTCAACCCCGCTAGCATATCGGGTAAAAAGAAGATTCCTGAAGCACAAACTACTCTATCAAAACTGCTGTCCTCAAAGCTGAGATTTTCCGCATCTCCTAATTGCAACTCGATATTGTCTAAACCAGCTTTGGTAGTATTTTGCCGCGCAACTTCCAGCATATCGGGAGCAATATCAATGCCAACTACTCTACCTTTCTCACCCACAAGGGTTGAAAGAGCGATCGCACTAGCACCTGTCCCCGTCGCGACATCTAATACAGTTTCTTGATTTTTGATTGTAGTTATTGCTACCAACCTCCTCGCCGTCAAAGCCAAAAACCGCACTGCTTGGCGATCGTAGCCCACCGATGCGAGATTAAACCCTGCCGCTACTTTCTGTTTGTGTTCGCTAGATGTGGAGTTTTGAGTCATAGTTTTTTAGATAAATTTGGTTAGAAGTGCGATCGCAAGTTTTTGTAAAAAATATTGCAGTTTGTAACTATTTTTGTATCGCCATACACTATTCCTTTAGACTGATTGAAATAAAAAATCTTGGGATAATAAGCTATATGCAAATCCTAAACTTGGGTTGGCACAATCTGCTAATGATTTTTTCTTTCGGTGCTTGTATTACTGGTCTTTTACTACTAATAGATACAAAGTCTGACAAAGTAAACGAGTTAGAAGAAAGCGAACAAATCTTATTTAGAATGACTTTTACTTACTGGATGGTTTACTGCGTTTGCGTTGGGCTGCAAAAGCTTGGTTTACCAGAAGGTGAAATTGTCCTGATGAGTGTAAATATTACTGCTGCTTTATCTTACTTTTTAACGTTTGCTTGCGTGTTGTGCTTGCCACTACATCGGTTTTCAGTCAAACAAGTTGAGCAATAGTCGATACATTCACGCATTCAGCGTTAATAAAAAGGGTCAACCAGAGTAATTACTCTGGTTGACCCTTTTTTACGCTCTTAGAGTTTGTCATCAAATCGCAACAAATTGAATGTCAACTAAAAATATGTCATGAAAATATGACATAACGATCCCCAAAAGGGTAATGAATGCGTATATATGCTTAAACTAACTGCTATAAACCTTGATCCCAGCCTAGATTTACTGCTAAATATTGAATAACAGAGCGATCCCCAAGCTCTAAAGAATACATCTTTATAAAATTGCTGGAAATTCAGGTGGATAAGACTTGAATTAATCCAGACAGTAAATAGCAAAGCTGTAACTGTTTAACAAATAGGTGTAACAACTGCATAACTCCTAGTTCTAGACTTATGGCGACATACTGAACAGAGTTTTTGCCCGTAAAGAAAATGATTCACCGCTCAAACTACCGGAGAACACATCATGGCAAAAGAACGCCCCCCCTTAGAGGAGATGACATTGCGTCAACTACGCAAAGTTGCAAGTGAATGTAGCATCTCTCGCTATAGCCGAATGCGTAAATCGCAACTGCTGGCGGCAATTCAACAAGTCCAGCGCCCAAAATCTGTAATCTCATCTCAACCCCTAGAGGCACAAGAAGCCGTGGAAGCAGCAAAATTTGAATTAGGTACTGAAGATCGTATCGGTGGTTCTATTTCTGATATAGATGAAGGACTTGCCGATTTACCTGCTGGCTACGGTGAAAGCCGAATTGTATTGATGCCCCGCGATCCCCAATGGGCTTACACTTACTGGGATATTCCTAATGAGCGCAAAGAAGAAATGCGTCGCCAAGGAGGACAGCAATTAGCATTGCGGATTTACGATGTTACCGACATCACCTTAGAATACCAAAGCCCCCATAGCATTCAAGAATACCCCAGCGACGAACTAGCAAGAGAATGGTACTTGCCAATTCCAGTGAGCGATCGCGATTATGTGGTAGATATTGGCTATCGTTGTGGTGATGGTCGCTGGCTTGTTTTAGCTCGTTCTATTCCCGTCCGCGTTCCGCCTGTTTATCCTAGCGATTGGATTGAAGATCAATTCGTTACTGTTGATTTTGAAGAAGATTTGCGCGGTAAGACCGTACTTGAATTAGTCACCCCTGCTAAACGCATGGCAGATAGCGCTATAGCTAGTCAGCAAGCGGCTACCCCCGGAGCTTATGGCAACCCAATTTATGATGATATTTTTGGGATGGCTCAAGGTGCGGAAGCTCAAAGAGTCGCAGGTTCGCTCTTTGGTTCAATGCAGCAAGCTCCCATACACGAACAAGCTATTAGTTCTTACGTGTTCCCTTCGGGCGTAGGTATGTGGGCAGTTCCTACTGCCTCTGGTTTAACCATGTCTGGCGCTGGAATGTCTGGAATTGGTTTTGGTGCTTCTATGGCTCCAATTCGTCCGCGTCAGTTTTGGTTAGTGGCGGATGCGGAGTTGATTGTCTACGGGGCAACGGAGCCGGATGCTACAGTTACAATTGGCGGTCGTCCGATTAAGCTCAATCCCGACGGTACTTTCCGCTATCAAATGTCTTTCCAAGATGGTTTAGTTGACTACCCAATTATGGCGGTAGCTGTAGATGGAGAGCAAACGCGCTCAATTCATATGAAGTTCAATCGCGAAACTCCATCGCGCCATACCAATACAAAGGAAGAAGCCGTACCAGAATGGCTAAGCTAAAAATTAACCCTTGATAAATAAAAAATCCCTAATAAAGCATTAGGGATTTTTTGTGACTATTGTGCTACTACTTGCGTAGTAGTTATTCAAAAATAATTGCTAATTTTTTAAGTAGAAACCCACCCAGCGATACAAGTAGCTTGTTTGGATATTAATTAATATTAATAATTATTGATCGTTTTTTGGCAGCAAAAGACGTATAAATCATCACTAAATAAATTTCAGATAACTAGCTCCATAAATTAAACCTATGACACCTCAAGAAATCGCCAATACGTTAGTACAACTGTTCGATCAAACAACTGTAACAACGATCGCACCTGGTTCGTGGCAAATAGAAAAAGACAATTTACGCTTATTAGTATTGTTATCGGAAGATCAGTCATGGCTAAGGATTTTGCTACCAATCATCTCCGCCCAAGTAGCCAAGCCATTTATAGAGCAATTTTTGGAATCTAATTTTGATGATACTCAAGAAGTGCGCTATGCGTTGCATCAAGGCGTAGTATGGGGAATATACCAGCATAACCGCGAAAGTTTGCAGCCAAGTGATTTAAGCGCCGCGATCTCGCGATTAGTAACTTTGCATCAAACAGGTTTAACAGGTGTATTTAATCAGCTAGTTGAGAGCCGAATCGGTCAAATTGTCGAAACCGCCAAGCTTCAAGGACAATCTTTAGACACTACTTTGCAAACTCTAGATCGTTTCTATGAAGAAGGAGTATTAGGCGACCTCGAACAAAGTGCAGAGTCACGCGAACAAGTTTTAACCGCTTGGCGACGGCAATTAGAGCGGATGTGGGCAGAAAAATAGATTTTTATGGATATTGTTGAAATACTTACGGACGATTATCGTAGATTTCCAGTCAATCAGACTTTTAGCCTTTATGCCCAAGATGTGTTTTTTCAAGATCCGTTGAATAAATTTCGCGGTATTAAAAAGTACAAGGCAATGATTGGCTTTATCAATACTTTTTTTATTGCCCCAAAGATGGACTTGCAGGCAATTAACCGAGTGGGTGACACAATTAAAATGGAGTGGGTTTTGAGTTGGAATACTCCTCTCCCGTGGAAACCCCGGATTGCTATTCCTGGCTGGAGCGAACTAAAGCTTAATGCTGACGGCTTAATTGCTTCCCATATTGATTATTGGAATTGTTCTCGCCTTGATGTGGTAAAACAACATTTTTCCAAACATTCAAGTTAAATAACTAATAAATACCTGCTTATAGAGACGTTTCATTGGAACGTCTCTATTTTTTAATTGCTGCAGAAAAAAGTATTGATAAAACTGTCTTTAACTCGATTCTCAGTCATAAATAAGCATAAATACGTTAAATCCAATCACAAGAATTCCTTAACGCTCCCTTATCCTAAAAATCCTAACATTTCCTCTTAATCTTATTTCTACCTTTTGGTAGTGTAAAACCTCTCTTAGGATCATTAAATTAAATATGAGATGATTTTGCCCTTTCGTAATTGCTAAAAACGGTGATTTTTGGGATTATACCGTCATTTTTGAGTGAAAAATTTAGAAGGCTCCTAGTTTTCATCAGTTCGCGCTATCAAGCGATGCTTTGGACTCAATAGCAACGTTTTATCACAGGCAACACTAACACTGTTGCATTAGCCGCTATTAACTGTAAGTAAACACAAAACTCATGAGTATTGTTCAAGCAAAATTTGAAGCAACTGAAACTGCCTTTCATGTAGAAGGATACGAAAAAATTGACTTCAGTCTAGTTTTCGTCAACGGAGCTTTCGACATCAAAAACCCAGAATTAGCCGATAGTTACAAAAACTTTGGGCGCTGTTTAGCAGTAGTCGATTGCAATGTAAATCGGCTGTATGGTAGTCAAATAGAGGCATACTTCAAGCACTACAACATTGATTTAACTGTATTTGAACTTGCAATTACCGAACCAACAAAAACTCTAGAAACCTTCGAGACGATTATCGATGCCTTTGCTGACTTTGGTTTAGTTCGCAAAGAGCCTGTTTTGGT
This sequence comes from Aliterella sp. E5.1, assembly GCF_057473825.1. Lineage (NCBI taxonomy): Bacteria > Bacillati > Cyanobacteriota > Cyanophyceae > Chroococcidiopsidales > Aliterellaceae > Aliterella > Aliterella sp. E5.1. The sequence continues at coordinate 31,176 of NZ_JBYCCV010000019.1, read as the reverse complement.
AGTAGGTGGTGGATTGACAACCGATGTAGCTGGTTTTGCTTGCGCCTCTTACCGCCGCCGTACCAACTACATTCGCATCCCCACAACGCTAATTGGGTTAGTAGATGCGGGAGTAGCAATTAAAGTTGCAGTCAATCACGGCAAACTCAAAAATCGTTTGGGCGCTTATCACGCACCAAAAAAAGTAATTTTAGACTTCTCTTTTTTACAAACTTTGCCTACTTCAGAAGTACGCAACGGGATGGCAGAATTAGTCAAAATTGCTGTAGTCTCCAACTCCGAAGTATTTGAGCTATTGGCAGAGTATGGCGAAGAATTACTCAATACTCATTTTGGTTACATCGACGCAAGCGAAAAAATTAAACAAGTCGCCCAAGAAGTAACCTATAAATCAATTCAAACCATGCTGGAATTGGAAACACCCAACTTGCATGAATTGGATTTAGACAGGGTAATTGCTTACGGACACACTTGGAGTCCAACTTTAGAATTAGCGCCCTCTGTACCCTTATTACACGGTCATGCTGTAAACATTGACATGGCATTGACTGCAACGATCGCCCAATTACGAGGTTACATCACCATTGAAGAACGCGATCACATTTTGGGCTTGATGAGCAAAATCGGTTTAGCCCTAGATCATCCTTTACTCGAAATCGAGCTACTGTGGTACGCTACGCAGTCCATTACCCAAACTAGAGACGGCTTGCAACGCGCCGCCATGCCCAAACCCATCGGCGAATGCTTCTTTGTTAACGATTTAACCATTGAAGAATTAGAAGCGGCTTTAAGCGAACACAAGCGCCTTTGTACAGCTTATCCCCGTGCTGGGGCGGGAATAGATGGGTATGTAGGTAGCTACCAGCAATTGGTAGGAACTAACAATGTCTAAGGTAGAGCCTCGCCCGGTTACTCCCTTAGGGATTTTGGTAGAACGCTTAGAAACGGCGCTAAAGATGGCGAGAGAAGCTAAAGTAGCAACTCCGGTTATCGAACAAATGGAGAAAGCGCTGAATCTAGCGGCGGGAATAGATCCGTACATAGAAAAATGTACTACTAGCGAATCACCAGAATTGAAAGTAATCGCTTTAAATACCCAAGCCCAAAAATGGAGCGAAAAGTTTTCTAATGGCGCTACTGGGCGAGAGTTAGAACAAGAAATGCTTTCGGGACACTTAGAAGGACAAGCCTTAAAAATGTTTGTTTATATGAGTCGCGCTCAAAGTATTTTGGACATTGGAATGTTTACGGGTTATTCGGCGTTAGCAATGGCGGAAGCATTGCCAGAAAAGGGACGATTGGTAGCTTGCGAAGTAGATGCATATGTTGCCGAATTTGCTCAAAACTTGTTTCAATCTTCTCCCTACGGGGCAAAAATCCAAGTGGAAATAGGTGAAGCGCTAGAAACTTTAGACAAATTAGCAGCTAGAGGAGAGTCTTTCGACTTGGCATTTATTGATGCCGATAAAAAAGAATACGTGCAGTATTACCAAAAATTGCTAGACTCCAACCTGCTATCGCCCCAAGGATTTATCTGCGTAGATAATACCTTGCTGCAAGGGCAACCATACTTATCAGAGCAATCTGCCACTGGAAAAGCGATCGCCGAGTTTAACCAAATAGTGGCAGACGATCCGCGCACGGAGCAAGTATTGTTACCAATTCGTGATGGATTGACGATTATTCGGCGAGTTTAACTTACAAGGGCGCACCTAGCTTGTGCGCCCTCTACAAACTTTTGATTATGGAGCGATCGCACTTGTTAGCATTGTTTCAAAACTTAGGTACTTTAGCCCTACTTGCGATCGCATTTCCCTTTAATTGCATCGTTGTTTTAGTGGCGCTACTAACTTCTAGGCGACTTCCCCAAGCTACGGTTGCTAAGGCTCAAAACATTTTGATTAGTGGCGGTAAAATGACTAAAGCGCTGCAATTAGCGCGATCGTTTTACACGGCGGGACATCGAGTAGTTTTAGTCGAAACTGATAAATATTGGTTGACTGGACATCGGTTTTCTCGCGCTGTCGATGCTTTTTACACTGTCCCCGCACCGCAAAAAGATCCCAATGGTTACATTCAAGCGCTAGTAAGCATTGCGAAAAAAGAAAATATCGATGTATACATTCCTGTTTGTAGTCCAGTTTCTAGCTATTATGACTCCCTAGCCAAACCCGCTTTAGCTGGCTGCTGCGAGGTGTTTCACTTCGATGCTGATATCACAAAAATGCTCGATGATAAGTTTGCTTTTGCCCAAACTGCGCAAAGTTACTCTTTATCTGTCCCCAAGTCCTACAAAATTACTCATCCCCACCAAGTCCTCGACTTTGATTTTTCCAAAGAGCAACACAAATACATTCTTAAAAGCATTCCCTACGACTCTGTTAGGCGTTTAAACTTAACCAAACTTCCCTGCAATACTTGCGCCGAAACTGAGGCATTTGTCAATAGCTTGCCTATCAGCGAAGAAAAGCCCTGGATTATGCAAGAATTTATAACTGGTAAAGAGTATTGCACCCATAGCACCGTTAGAAATGGCGAATTGAGACTGCATTGCTGTTGCGAGTCTTCAGCTTTTCAAGTTAACTACGAAAATGTAGAACAGCCGGAGATTTTGCAGTGGGTAAGCGATTTCGTGAGGCAATTGGGAATTACCGGACAAGCTTCCTTTGATTTTATTAGAGCAGAAGATGGGACTATCTACGCCATTGAATGCAACCCCCGTACACACTCCGCCATCACGATGTTTTACAACCATCCAGGGGTAGCAGAAGCTTATTTGAGCGATCAGCCTTTAAAACCATTACAACCGCTAAGCGACAGCAAGCCGACTTATTGGCTATATCACGAAGTTTGGCGGCTAAACGAAATTAGATCATTTTTGCAATTGCAGACATGGTTTAAAAATATTCGACGCGGGAAAGAGGCAATTTTTGCCCTTAACGACCCGCTACCTTTTCTGATGGTGCATCACTGGCAAATTCCCTTACTTTTACTTGACAATTTGCGCCGACTAGCAGGGTTCGTCAGGATAGATTTTAACATCGGTAAACTTGTAGAGTCCGGGGGAGACTAATAAATAGTGAATGGCACAACCCACTCGCAAGGTAGATTATGCCAAGAAACCTTAAATAATTCTTTTTCTATTATCTCGTACAAGGCGATCGCATTTTCTTAATTTATTCTTAAATGTTTACACAATTTTAATCTCTTTTTGGCTATAAAGACATTTGACCATGCACCTAAATCCTTTACAACAAAAGATTCTCAGCATTATTGAGCCATTACCGCTAAGAAACGCGCTAGTAAAATCAACAAACTTAATCGAGACAAGCCAAGTTGGTTTAGGCGAAACCGTAACAAAAATGTTGCGACTTCTGCGCCGTCGTCAACCGATGAATTGGGACCCTTGGATTTTGAAAGATGGCGATATTTACCGCCTTTACTATCTACGTGGCTTAGAAGGTCAAAATCCTTGGTGGACAGTCAGCAAGCTTTGTGGCGCTATTTCTACCGATTTGCAGCACTGGCAAGATTTAGGTACGCTTCTTGCTCCTGAACCTGCAAATTATTGGGAATCCGGCAGAATATCGGCGGGGTACACTTACAAAAAAAAAGATACTTATTACTTATTTTTTTTTGCTGGGGGCAACGAAGGCATCCACTTAAAAAAAGAAGTAATTGGTTTAGCTACATCCCAAGATGGATTGCATTTTTCCCGGCAAAACTACATATTAAAACCAGAAGACAACGATCCTTGGTACGGGCGCAGTAATTGGACTAATCATTTTCATTGGCGAGATCCTTACATCTTTAAAGATGATAAAACAGGTAAATATTATATGTTTATCTGTGCCAGTTTAAAAACTTCTGGCAATTTCCAAGGCTCAATTGGTCTAGCTGTAGCTGATAAAATTGATGGTGAATACAAAATTTTGACCCCAGTTATAAATATTCCTGAAGACACAGAAAACTGGGCTTATTACCACATGGAAAGACCGCAAGTTATTTATAAAAATGGCAAATACAACTTATTTTTTTCTTGCTTCAAAATGTTGATGAACCCAAAATGGGCGCAACAAAAAAACAATAGAAAAATTACTAATTCATCATTATATTGGTACGTTTCTGACAACATCGAAGGAAATTATCAACCCGTAAATCGGGATAACTTTATAGTTAGCGGTAGTGAAAAAACTGGAATGTATGGAACAAATTTTTTACAAATATCAACCCAACCAGAACAAATTATTGCCTACGGGTGGTATCACAGGCTACATACATTAGGAGTTTCCCCACTGCTGGGCGTAAATTGGGACAACGACAGCAACTCATCAATTAGCATAGGTGGCTTCGCACTTTAGCAATTGCGAGTGATAAAGTAAATAAATATTAAAAATTCTCACGGGTAGGACAAAACTATATCATGCGTGTAATCCTGATGACAGGTAAAGGCGGAGTCGGCAAAACTTCTGTAGCGGCGGCGACAGGACTGCGTTGTGCAGAGCTTGGCTATCGTACTTTGGTATTAAGCACCGATCCCGCGCACTCTTTAGCAGATAGTTTTGACTTAGAATTAGGACACGAAGCGCAACAAATACGTCCCAACCTTTGGGGAGCAGAATTAGACGCTCTGATGGAACTAGAAGGCAACTGGGGAGCGGTAAAGCGCTACATCACCCAAGTCTTGCAAGCGCGTGGTTTAGATGGCATTCAAGCTGAGGAATTAGCAATTTTGCCAGGGATGGATGAAATCTTTGGCTTGGTACGCATGAAACGCCACTACGACGAAGGCGAATTTGATGTATTAATTATCGATTCTGCGCCTACAGGTACAGCTTTGCGGTTATTGAGCTTACCCGAAGTTGGCGGCTGGTATATGCGCCGCTTTTACAAACCATTTCAAAATATCTCTGTAGCCCTCAGACCGCTTGTAGAGCCATTTTTTAAACCAATTGCTGGTTTTTCTTTGCCAAATAAAGAAGTAATGGACGCTCCTTATGAATTTTACGAACAAATCGAGGCATTAGAAAAAGTATTAACAGATAATACGCAGACTTCTGTGCGCTTAGTTACCAACCCCGAAAAAATGGTAATCAAAGAGTCGTTGCGCGCTCATGCTTACTTAAGTTTGTACAATGTAGCAACCGATTTAGTAGTAGCAAATAGAATTATTCCTGCCGAAGTTCAAGATCCATTTTTCAAACGTTGGAAAGAAACTCAAGAACAATATCGCCAAGAAATCCACGAAAATTTCCACCCTTTACCCGTAAAAGAAGTTCCTTTGTATTCCGAGGAGATGTGTGGTTTAGCAGCATTGGAAAGATTGAAAGAAACTTTGTACGACAACGAAGATCCAACGCAAGTTTATTACAAAGAAACTACCTTAAGAGTTGTTAGAGAAGATAATCAATACAGCTTAGAACTTTACTTACCAGGTATTCCTAAAAACCAAGTCCAGCTAAATAAAACGGGTGACGAACTAAATATTACTATTGGCAATCATCGACGTAATTTAGTTTTGCCTCAAGCTTTAGCAGCCCTGCAACCTGCGGGAGCAAAAATGGAAGAAGATTACTTAAAAATTCGTTTTGCTTAAGAATTGTATTTTTTAACTTTTGCGATCGCATTACTTAACCTAAGCATTCGCCGCCTATAAATTGCTAGAGAGTGCGATCGCATTTACTCGGAGAATTTGTCTATAGTTTGACAAAGAGTATTTCTGTCCATTAAGTTTTTCACATCTTTAGCACTCAAGTTTCAGTCAGCCGTTTGATTGTATGGGGCTATAATTTTATTAATATCTAGCCCTAGTGCCTAGCCTTATGAGCCAAATTTTGACTCTAGAGTTAAACGACAAAGTTTTCGCTGCTATTCAAAAGCAGGCACAGAATATTGGTATTCCTCCAGAAAGCCTAGCAGCAAATCTTCTAGAACAGAAGTTTTCCCAGATTGATCATCTTTTGCTGACAGAAACAGAAAAACAGAACAGACGAGCAAAATTTGAGCGCCATTTTGGAACACTCGATTTTGGTTGTACCGTAGATTTAGATAATGAAAGCATTGATGCGGATTTAGCAAAAGAGTATTCTAGTACCCATGAAGAAGGGTAATGTTGCTCGATACTTCTGGTTTGCTTTGCCTACACTACAAAACCGAGCCGCTTCACACTCAAGCTCGTATCAAGTATCAAAAAGCCGTAACTCTCTTGACTCATAGCTATGTTATTGCTGAGTACCTTGCATTAGCAAATGCTCGGCGGTTTCCTCGCTCATCTGTCCTTGGCTTTGTAGTTGATTTGCTAGATAACCCAGACATAAAGACAGTCTGGGTAGATGAGCCTTTGCACCGATACGCAGTTGAGCTATTGACACAGAGGCAGGACAAAACTTACTCTCTGTGCGATTCAGTTAGTTTCGTTTTAATGCGTCAGCGAGGAATTACTGAAGCTTTAACTACTGACCGACACTTTGAGCAAGAAGGTTTTACTCGTTTGCTGCGACCAGCAACCTAACAACCATGTTATGGAAGGAAGCTCGAAAGTCTCTACTTGCCATCGCTAAACACGCACGTTTGTAGGTGCGATCACATTACTCAAAACAAGCATTCGCCGTTATAGAAATTGCTAGAGAGTGTGATCGCGTTTGATCGCTTAGATCCCTACCAAAGCCTATGTTATGTTATCACCAGGTAAAGAGAAAAAGCTATGACTGCTTTAGTACGAAAACTAACAGATACCTTCGTTTGAGACAATCAATGGGCGGTTCAAAATTTGTTCAATTCTTCTCACCTATTATTGAAGTTCTTAAAGAATTAGGTGGTTCTGGTCGCCCATCGGAGGTAAGAAATGTGATCGCTAAACAACTAAATATTTCTGAACAAGATAGAACAGAATTACTTTCAGGGGGCGCACCCCGTTTTGACAATCAAGTTGCGTGGGCAAGATTTTATTTAGTTAAAGCAGATTTAGTCGATTCCTCAAAGCGAGGCGTTTGGAGTCTCAGCGATAAGGGTAGAGAAATCAATGCTTTATCTTTTGATGCTGCAATGACTATTTTTCGACAAATTCGCGTAGAGTTTCAACGTGAAAAAGATACTCAAGAGAAGGGATCTCCCAAAGACGAACCTGATGAAGAAACGATCGCGCCAAATGATACCGCCGTTAGCGATGGCTCCTTATATCGTAAGAACTTACTCGAAGTCTTGATGTCACTGCCGCCATCTGGGTTTGAGCGTCTTTGTCAAAGATTACTTAGGGAGTCAGGGTTTGAGCAAGTAATAGTCACAGGGCGTTCGGGGGATGGGGGAATTGATGGGCAGGGTATCTTACAGATCAATCCCTTCGTTAGCTTCAAAGTGCTGTTTCAATGCAAACGGTATTCAGGTACAGTGTCCGTGTCGCAAGTTAGAGATTTTCGTGGGGCAATGATGGGTCGGGCAGATAAAGGCATTATCCTAACGACTGGAACATTTACATCAGATTCTCAAAAAGAATCAGTACGAGATGGTGTACCACCTATTGAATTGGTCAATGGAGAGAAATTACTCGATATGTTTGAGCATCTAGAACTTGGTTTAGTGCCGCGCACAACATACAATATCGATTTTCATTTCTTCAAAGAGTTTCAATCGTAAAGTTATTATCTTTAACTAATTGGCATAAATACCAACTTCTCAAGTAGTGCCTTAAAGATTTTTAGCCCCTGTAAGGGTTACTCAAGCCTGATAAAATAATCTTTGCCTATATTAATGACTTGAGACAAATGAACCCAGACGCAAAAACCACCACTGGCGCGGATGCAATTGATGTCGCGATCGCATCAGGAACCGATTTTGATGGTTCTCCTATTCCCCAAGCCAAACTAGGGCTGTATCATCAAGTTATGGGGTTGGAATCCGGTAGACAGCGCAGTGGCGTATCTAACACTATGCGATCGCGCATTGTCCGCATTGGTGCAAAGCACATTCCCCAAGCCGAACTTAATCAAATGCTAATAGACGCGGACTTTGCACCTCTAAAAGATAAAGAAATTGCCTTTTACTATAGCGGTAAATAGTTGATTTTGTACCAATTTTGCCAGATGGTATTGGCGATCGCACAATACTATCCAAATTACCCTTACTAATTGCAGGAGCTACATTTATGACAATGGATCGATTATTACAACGCGCTTTTGATTCTTCCGCCGTACTCAAAGTTATTAGCGGCTTAAATAACTTTAATGCCGATCGCGTAGCTGCAACAATTAGAGCCGCCGAACTTGGTGGTGCTACTTTTGTAGATATTGCTGCCGATCCTAATTTAGTTACTTTAGCTAAACAATTGACAAATTTACCTGTTTGTGTGTCTGCTGTAGAACCAGAACTATTTGTGCAAGCAGTAGCCGCAGGCGCAGACTTAATTGAAATTGGTAACTTTGATAGTTTTTACGCTCAAGGGCGGCGCTTTGAGGCTGTAGAAGTATTAGCTCTGACTTATCAAACTCGCAGCCTGTTACCCAGCATTACTTTATCTGTAACCGTTCCCCACATTTTAGCCCTCGACTTGCAAGTCCAACTAGCCGAAGACTTGGTTAAAGCGGGAGCCGATATTATTCAAACTGAAGGCGGAACCAGCACTAGCCCCGTGCATGGCGGGACGTTAGGACTGATAGAAAAAGCCGCACCTACCCTCGCTGCCGCCTATGAAATTTCTCGCGCTGTAAGCGTTCCTGTATTGTGCGCTAGTGGCATATCGAGCGTTACTGCACCCCTGGCGATCGCATCTGGAGCCGCCGGGGTTGGAGTTGGTTCGGCAATTAACCAACTCAACAGCGAAGTTGCGATGATTGCCGCCGTCCGCAGCTTGGTAGAATCAATGGCTGGCGTTCGTAGCCGGACTTTTGCCTAAATTATTAGAGACGTTCCGGCGGAGCGTCTCTACAGCAAACAATCTTTGAGACTATAAACTACCTGTTGTTGCTGCTCTAACGAAAGTTCGGGAAACATCGGTAAAGACAATACTTGCCCTGATGCTTGCTCTGCAACCGGGAATTGTCCATTGCTATAGCCTAAATACTCGTAAACGGGCTGTAAGTGTAAAGGGCGCGGGTAGTAAACCATTGAAGAAACCCCACGCTCTTGCAGCAAGTCGCGCACTTCATCGCGTCCTTTTAGTACCCGAATTGTGTACTGATTCCAAACGGCAATAGATCCAGCTAATTCTTGCGGGGCAACGATTCCGGGAATCGGACTGAGTAATTGCTGATAGTTAGATGCGATCGCGCGCCTTTGAGAGTTCCAAGAGTCAAGATAGCGCAATTTTATCTGCAAAATCGCCGCTTGCAAGGCATCTAGACGGCTATTGATGCCATTTTCGGCGTGAATGTAGCGTTCTTTTTGCCCGTGTTCTCGCAGGCTTTTGATGGTAGATGCGATCGCCGGATCGTTGGTTGTTACCGCTCCCCCATCGCCACAAGCACCAAGATTTTTGGTAGGGAAAAAACTAAAACAGCCCACTCGCCCAATACTACCTACTTTAGAATCTCCCCACTCTGCTCCGGTAGACTGGGCGCAGTCCTCAATTACGGCGATTTGGTGCGTAGATGCAACTTCCATTAGCCCATTCATATCCACAGGTTGCCCAAAGAGGTGAACGGGAATAATTGCTTTAGTTTTAGCTGTAATTGCTGCCGCTACAAGCTCTAAATTGAGGTTAAAAGTGGCTGCATCAATATCGACAAATACAGGAGTTGCGCCTACCGCCGCGATTACTTCGGAAGTAGCGATAAAAGTAAAAGGAGTAGTAATTACTTCGTCGCCTAAACCAATATTTAAAGCTCTAAGGGCTAAGTACAGCGCATCCGTACCTGAATTGCAAGCTACGCAATTTGATACACCAATATAATCAGCAAACTGCTGTTCAAATCCTTCAACTAGAGTTCCACCAATATAACGCCCAGATGCCAATACCTTTGAAACAGCTTCGTTGACTTCCACTTCAATACTTTTATACTGCTGCGTCAAGTCGAGAGGAGGGATAAAATTCACGCTTCGATCCATAAGTTTTAATTTTAATATCAAACCAAATTTTGTTTAGTTAGAAGATGTTATTGATACATTTTTAGCTTTGAGAACGAATAAAGCTAGAAATTGTTTCCCATCCAAGGAGTTAGGTAGTGGAAGGTTTAATTAAGCTAGATTTGCTAGATTTATTTTTAGCACTGGGCATGATGGTATTTGCTATTGGTTTATCGGCTTGGCAGCAATTGGGCTTAGAATGGACGCTGGCGATCGCAACTGGTCGAACAATCCTCCAATTGCTAGTAGTTGGGTATATATTAGCGTTCATCTTTGCTTTAAATAATCCTTGGGCGGTTTTAGCGATTTTGCTTGTTATGCTCTCTATTGCTGCTATTGTCGCCCGTAACCGGATCGGTAAAAAAATTCCTCGCGTTTTACCTTTGGTATGGGGGTCAATTTTTATCAGCACAGCTTTAACTTTAGGTTATACAACGTTGCTAGTGATTCAACCACAAAGTTGGTACGAGCCTCAGTACCTCATTCCCATCGGCGGGATTATTTTTGGTAATTCGATGAATGGCGCGGCGATTACTGGCGAAAGATTAGTTAGCACTATCAACGCCAGTCACTTAGAAATTGAAACTCATCTTAGTTTAGGTGCAACTCCGGGGCAAGCTGTAAATAAATATCGCACCGAAGCCATCAAAGCTGGGCTGATTCCGACTATCAACTCCATGATGGTTGTGGGTATAGTCACCCTACCAGGAATTATCACCGGGCAATTGTTAAGCGGTATCGATCCATTAGATGCCGCATCTTACCAAATACTGGTGATGTTTATGCTGACTTTTGCTAACTTAATAACTGCTCTATTAGTGACTCAGGGGCTATGTCGTCAGTTTTTTAACAGTGCTGCACAGTTAGTAAAGTAACAATGTTTAATCAACCACCAAATTTAGCCGAGCAAATTGTCTTAATTACTGGTGCGTCTACAGGAATTGGAGCCGCTCTAGCCCAAATTTTGGCACAGCAGTTTTTGGGGATTAGATTAGTATTAGCTGCTCGTAATGCCGAAAAGTTAGAAGAAATTGCAACTATTTGCCGCAAAGCTGGAGCGGAGGTATTAGTTGTACCTACCGACTTAGAACAAAGTGAAGCAGTAGAGAATTTAGCAAAAAGTGCGATCGCGCATTTTGGCAAAGTAGATGCTTTAGTAAATAACGCTGGTTATGGGCAAATGGGTCCAATCGAGTTAATTCCCGATCGAGCAGTGCAGCGACAATTTCAAATCAATGTTTTAGCACCTTTAACTTTGATTCGAGCTTTAGTACCCGCGATGCGCGAGGCTGGAGGCGGAAGAATTATTAATATTAGCTCCCTAGGCGGACGCTTGGCATTTCCTTTTGGTGGGATGTATAGCGCCTCAAAGTTTGCTCTTGAAGCTCTCAGCGACTCTTTGCGTATGGAACTAGAACCTTTTAATATCCAAGTAAGCGTCATTGAGCCGGGACCTGTGAGTACAGAATTTTTTATCGCCGCCGCTCAAGCAGTGGAAGAAAATGTAATCAATCCCGAACATACCCCCTACCGTGCAGCCTTCGAGCGGCTAAAAGGACTAGAAGCTCGGACAAAAAGCCGCGCTTGGACATCGGAACGGGTTGCAGAAGTTATTGTAATTGCTTTAGCTAGTCGCCGCCCCAAACCCCGGTATATTGCCGCTACTGGAGGTAGGTTAGTGTTATTTATGATGACAAAAATTTTGCCTACTAAGGTTGTAGACTCTTTTTGGCAGCGCTTTTATGGCATCGATCTTGTCGCCCAAGAATGGAAAAATCGTTAAGCTCGATATTCAAAGCTAGAAAAACTCAGCGATAGGCTGTAGGGTAGGGGAATTGAGATTAAAAACTGAAGACTGAAGATGGATTTATTAGAGTACCAAGCCAAAGAATGGTTCCGCGAAACGGGCATTCCAGTATTACCATCTCAACGCATTGACCGAATTGGCGACCTTAAAGGGTTGAAAATTCCCTATCCAGTGGTACTCAAATCTCAAGTACGTACAGGCGGACGAGGACGGGCGGGGGGAGTACGGATTGTTACAAATACTATAGATGCGATCGCGGCGGCTCAAACTATATTTCATCTGCCCATCTTAGGTGAAGTCCCAGAAGTGCTACTCGCGGAAGCGAAATACAATGCAGATAAAGAATTTTACCTAGCTGTGGTATTGGACAGCGCCACTCGTAGACCCGTACTTTTGGGTTCTTCTCAAGGTGGTATTGATGTGGAATCATCGGAAGAATTACTCCAACAAGTAGTAGTAGATCGAGAATTTTCACCTTTTTATGCCCGCAAATTGACTATTAAAATGGGATTGCAAGGGGCTTTAATTGGGTCAGTGAGCGATATTGTCGAAAAGATGTATCAGCTATTTTTGCAAAAAGACTTAGATTTAGTTGAGATAAATCCTCTAGGCGTAACCGCTACCGGGGAATTGATGGCGTTAGATGGCAAAGTGACTGTTAATAGTCGGGCGATCGCTCGTCACGCGGACATCAGTTTAGTGGCACAAAAAATGGCAAATCGTGCTAACAGTCAAAACTACTTTGATATTTTAAACAATGCCGATTTAATCGACAGGGCGGGCAATATTGGTATCTTAGGCAATGGTGCGGGACTTGTGATGGCAACTTTGGATCTTGTTAGCGATGCGGGAGGAAAAGTAAACACTTGCCTAAATATCGGACATGGCAGTAATTTAGATCCTTCCAAGCCTAGTTTTAGCGATCGCTTAGAACAAGGTTTAGAACTATTGGCGCGAGACAAAAACATTCAAGTTATCCTCGTCAATATCCTTGGCAGCGTTCTTAAAGGGGTAAAAGTAGCAGAATCTGTGAGTAAGTTTGGCGAAAATAGCCCGCCAAAAACCCGTAATGGGTCTTATCCCCGCTTAATTGTTCGTTTTGCTGGATCTGAACTAGACTCAGCCAAAGATCAATTTGCAGCCTTAGCAATTCCTCTAATCGAAAACTTGGATGAAGCCGTTTTGCAAACCGTCCGTCAAGCTAAGTCTTCTCCAACTAGAAAGTCATGAATTTACAGCCTGACAGTAAAATTTTGTTCCAAGGTATCACTGCCGAACTTTCTGCAACTCACGGAGTACAGATGAAAGTTTATGGCACAAATGTAGTTGCTGGCGTTAACCCCGGATTGGGGGGACAATCCTTTGATGATATTCCGGTATTTGACCTAGTAGAACAGGCATTAGCCGAAGTTGGGTCAATTGATACGACTTTAATTTTTGTCCCCGCTTACCAAGCTTTAGACGCGGCACTAGAAGCAATGTCGGCGGGTATTCGGCAAATTATTATTGTCTCCTCTGGAATGCCACCATTAGATATGGTGGATTTGTTGCGTAAAGCTGAAGCCACCGAAACTATCATCGTCGGACCAAATAGTCCCGGAATTATCGTACCGGGAAAATTACTTTTAGGTACGCATAGAAGCGAGTTTTACACTCCCGGAGCGGTGGGAATTGTTAGCCGTAGCAGTACCCTAACCTATGAAATAGCTTTAGAACTAACCAAGGCAAATTTAGGGCAATCTATGGCAGTAAGTATAGGCGGTGATGCGATCGCTGGATCTTCGTTTTTGCAATGGCTGCAAATGTTTGATGAAGATGAAACGACAAATGCGATCGTTTTGGTAGGCGAACTTGGTGGTAATAGCGAAGAAGCCGCCGCTCATTACATTGCTGAAACTATAGACAAGCCTGTAATTGCTTATATTGCAGGGAGAAAAGCCCCCGCCGAGAGACACTGGGGACACACGGGAACTTTAGCCGCCGTTGTCGGTAGAGGTGGCGATGTAGGTACAGCCCAAAGCAAGTTAGCCGCTTTCAAGTCTGCTAAAATTCCGATTGCGGAAAAACCTTCGCAAATTCCCGATTTAGTCAAAAAAGCCTTGAAAAAAGCGTAGATGAGCAAACTGCGAGTTTTGGCGCTGGGGATTTTTTCTACTATCTTGACTGCTTTACCTGTCAGCGCCGCCCAGCGCATTTATGTTAATTATGGTTCTTTGGGCTTTTCGTTTTCGGTTAGTGATTTAGAAACCTTTGCCCAGGAAGAAAAAATCGATCGACAATTAAGTTTTTTCTCAAGGGTTTAAGTCCAAAACAGCAAACTCAATTACGAGATTTTTTGCGCAAACGCTACAATCTTAAGCCTGTAACTATCTCTAGAGTTAGCTATTCCATTACTGGAGAGCGGCTGCTAAAGCGGTTTGGATTGGTAATTAAAACGCAAAGCGGTCAAAATGGTTTTTACGGAATTAGAGCGGCGATAGTTCAATCGGCGGCTACTCCTGAAAGATTTACAGCAATTAATTTTTTACGAAAATTTCCCACAGATATCCGCATTGATATTGGAGAAGTTCTTAAGTTTACTAAGCAAATTTCTAATTTGCTTAAAGATACCGATACTTTGGTTGCTCAACTTGGCGAACAATCTCCAGCAAGTAAAAACAGTAATTACGATCGCTTACCAGACTTATAGCGGTTCGCACTTGAGTGCAGTACACCTTAAGCATGACCTCACAGTAATTAAATCCTAAAGCTGTACTTTATCGGAATGAGAACTGCTGTAAGAAAACCCGGCAACTTTAGTATTTCTAGGCGCACAATCAACTTACACGATGCAAAACGCGATCGCACGGTTGTTGTCAATTTATATATACCTACTGCTTTTAAACAATCCCAAGTTCCGGTAATTGTAATTTCTAATGGTTTAGGCGGACAACGCGATCGCTTTATACTATTAGCTCAACATCTAGCCTCCCAAGGCTTTCTAGTTGTTGTTCCCGATTATCCTGGTAGTAACGATCGAAAACAGCAATAATTCTTTGCTGGATTGTACAAAGAAAATTTTGATGCGGAAGAATATATCAATCGTCCCCTAGATATAACTTATGTTTTGAATGAGTTAGAAAAGCTCAATCCTATTGAGTTTGAGAGCAAGCTAAATTTGCAACAAGTAGGAATTTTTGGCTATTCTTTATTCGGTTTACCCCCGATGCGATCGCTAAATCGCACTCTCGACTTCGTAAACTAGAAGCCGCTAAATTTACCGCCACTAGAGACGACGAGCAAGCGGTATCTACAGATATACTCGATCCAGTCAAGCCCAAAATATAAGACAATCGCCGCATCAAAATCCTGTAAATGAGGGACAAATCCACCGTAACGCGCGTACATTTTGCCCGGAGCATTTGCGTCCAAATCGTAGTAAGCATCAATATCCCAGCGATCGGCGGCAACTTCGGTAATTCCACTTTTGCCATCAATCAACATCTGCCAAAAATCTTCTGAGCGATCGCCCGTTTGGGGAAATCGACAACCTACACCGACAATTGCGATCGGTTCATTTCTTGCCTTTTCCAAAGCTTCTAGCTTGGACTGCATTTGTTTGAGTGCTAGTAAGGCGCGTTTGGTAGGAGATAAGTCTTCTCCCGGTTCTGAGCGATCGATCATTTACTTATTGGATAGAGCGCCAAGTTTTGAACTCCACTATATCTTAATCAATAGTTTACGTACAGCATCTTAGTGTTTGATTTAGTGGGTTTGGTGTAGGATAGAAAGGCGTGAAATGTCAGCATTTCTTCGCGGGATGTAGCGCAGCTTGGTAGCGCACTTCGTTCGGGACGAAGGGGTCGCTGGTTCGAATCCAGTCATCCCGACTTTAATTAGAGTGCGATCGCACTTTAATAGTCGCAACCTTTGATTTGGTTTTGACATAGCTAATTTGACGCTCATAGGGGGCAAAAGATCCCACTTTGCAACAAGTCTACTTACTTGATGCGATTGGCATTGTCGTTGACGATTTGGGGCACAGATCTGCTAAAACTTTGCTAGTGGCAGCATCTATCGTTGCAGTGACTATATAACCACACGATTTAGCGCTCAACGAATCTTTACCAATTGCTCTTACACCTCGTTTCAACTGGCAAATAATTCAGATTCTTAGGAGAAAAAATGCTTAACTTTCTCCACTAATAACCATCAAGCTTATCTAACAGCTATTGCTTAACTACCATGACACAACTAGCACAAAAAATTTATACCCCAGCAGAATATCTGGAATTAGAAGCAGCAGCAGAAATACGTCACGAGTTGATTAATGGCGAGATAATACCAATGGCAGGAGGAACAACTAAGCACAATGAAGTAGTGACAAATTTATGTCTTTTACTTAAACCGCAATTACGTCAGCAAAAAGGAAAAGTTTATACAGAAAACGTGCGGTTATGGATACCAGAATTTAATTTGTTTACTTATCCTGATGTAATGCTAATAGCAAGCGAACCGATTTATTACAGTGAAAGTCAAACAACAGTAACAAATCCCGTCGCTATTGTCGAAGTTTTATCTGATTCGACTAGAGATTACGACCAAGGACGTAAGTTTGGTTTTTATCGCTCTGTAGCCAGCTTACAAGAATACATATTAGTTGAACCCGAAAAACTGTTAGTTATGCTTTATCGTCGGGGAAGTAGGAAAGAATGGTCTTTGCATATATTGGAAGCCCAGACTGATGTAGTACAAATAGAATCGGTGGGAGTAAAGATGCCTTTACAAGGGATTTATGAAGGCGTTTGAGGGCAGTATTTGTACTCCCAGGACATCCCCGCGTAAAATGCGATCGCACTTTAAACTAATTCATCAGATAGAAGCTTTAACACCGATCTAAGCCAAAATCTTTATAGGGGATACATTAGGTGATTTTGGCATGGATATCAAAAATGGATTCATTGATACTGTAGGCAATACGCCACTAATTCGCTTAAATCGCTTTAGTGACGAAACAGGCTGCGAAATTCTGGGGAAAGCTGAATTTCTCAATCCTGGTGGTTCGGTAAAAGATCGCGCGGCATTATATATTATTCGAGATGCGGAAGAAAAAGGCTTGCTCAAGCCTGGTGGTACGGTAGTAGAAGGAACCGCCGGAAATACAGGGATTGGACTTGCTCATATCTGCAATGCCAAAGGCTATAAGTGCCTAATTGTGATTCCCGATACTCAGTCCCAAGAAAAGATTGAAGCCCTAAAAGTTCTAGGTGCAGAAGTTCGCACAGTTCCCGCCGTACCGTACAAGGATCCCAATAACTACGTTAGGCTATCTGGTCGCATCGCCTCCGAGATGGAAAATGCTATTTGGGCAAATCAGTTTGATAATTTGGCAAATAGGCGATCGCACTACGAAACTACAGGTAAAGAAATTTGGGAACAAACTGACGGCAATGTTGATGTTTGGGTAACGGCAACGGGGACGGGAGGGACGCTGGCTGGGGTATCTATGTACTTAAAAGAAAAAAATCCAGCAATCAAAACTGTCTTAGCCGATCCGATGGGTAGCGGGCTTTATAGTTACGTCAAAACGGGCGAACCCCACGCCGAGGGTAGCTCAATTACTGAAGGTATTGGCAATAGTCGTGTTACTGCTAACTTAATTAATGCTCCTATCGATGATGCGATTCAAATTCATGACTCTGAAGCTGTCCGCGTAGTTTACCGCTTGCTTCAAGAAGAAGGGCTATTTCTGGGCGGTTCTACAGGTATTAATGTCGCCGCCGCCGTGCAGTTAGCAAAACAATTAGGATCGGGGCATACCATCGTTACTATCTTGTGCGATAGCGGTACTCGCTACCAGTCGCGGTTGTTTAATCGAGAGTGGTTAGCCCAAAAAGGACTTTTGCCCAATTAACAGTATTACAGCAAAACTATCTTACTCCCTCTCCTAAAAAAGAGGGCTATTTATAATAATTAAATAATAAGTTTTGATTTTAGGATTAAATATAAAAGTTAGCTTATAAATAGAATTAGTGTGTTTTTTAAGTTGTTTTTAACTAAATATTGAATTACCAAGCCAAAGACAAGTAAAAGTAGCTTAATAAAATTTAGCTAAAAGCAATCATTTTTTGCTATTATTTACAATTGATAAAAGTTGGAGTTAACAAGTGCGATCGCAATGACCATTTACTTTTATAAGGTGAATGAACCTTATGGATGCTTTTCCAACTTTTCCCCTCACTGGATTGAGATGCAGGGCGAAAATTGGCAAACTGTAGAGCATTATTATCAAGCGCAAAAGTTTATCGGCACTTTAGACGAAGAACTCACTCCCATAATTAAAGCTGCCCATACACCAGAACAAGCCGCCGTCTTGGGACGCGATTGTAGCCGTCAATTGCGCTCAAATTGGGAACAAATCAAAACTCATGTGATGCGAAAAGCCGTACTGCAAAAGTTTCTTACCCATCAAGATATTCAAGCAATACTATTATCTACCGCCGACTTACTAATAGTAGAAGACTCGCCAAATGACTATTATTGGGGTTGTGGAGAAACCAAAACTGGCGACAACCATTTAGGCAAAATATTGATGAGCGTCCGGGAAGAAATAAAAAGTAAATTTTAGTATCATTTACTAGCTTTTGCGATCGCTAAAATAGTAATCTATTAATTGAAGCTACAAAGCTTTCCTGGCAGATTCAACAGCTAAAGTACACATTAAGTTAAGAGGTAAAAAGCGCTGTTAAACTCTTATCTGTCTCGTCAAAATACAGCAACACCCAGCTTATTTAAAACTGATATTTCCTGAAGTGGTTATCATCGGGGGCGCTGCAACTGAGAACGATATTACTGAGATTTTTAGTACAGTAATTAATTCAGTGCAACCCTAAGTAAAATCGCCCAAGAAAGGAAATTCCTCGGTTACTAGCAAGTTGGGTGTTGTTGTTTGAAAATTTGAACTACAAATATAGGCTCAGTCAATATAATTAAAAGGCAGCCTCAAATAAAATCCGGATCATGGCGATTATTGCCCTAAAAGCTTGGTATTTAAGCAAGTACGAGCCACTTCAAGAATTAGAAAAACGCCAGCACGATTTGAGGTTGAGTAAGAATAGCTTGCTCAAATCGGCGCTAAGAGCAGATTTTTTGGAAGACAGCGCCGAGATCAAAAAATCGGGATGGTTTCAACGCTACCTAGATGGAGAAATAGTCGAATTTTATATTGAAGGTAGCGGCGGCTACACGATCGCAAATATCGATCTAAGCAGCCATGAGATTTATTTTATCAAACAGACAACCGTAGCTCAGATGGAGCCGACAATTTTTTTATGCCATCACGAGTACGGAGATTCTAGCCAAATACTGCGAGAAGCCTTAAATAAGGTACTAGAAAACTTAAATAAGCGATCGCGTTTTCCTATAACTTTAACTGAGTCTCCACGCCCAGGTAATAGCCCCATGCGACTCAGTAGCACCGCTACTCGCAAAATCCGTAAATGCTTGTTATTTATTGCTGATGGTACGCCCATTACTCAAGTTGAGGGCAAAACTGCTCAACTGATTCTCAGTCCGAGCGTATGTGTAGAAATTGGGTATGCTGTTACTAGCAAACGTGCAGAGCAGATTTTAATTGCCCAAAGGTCGCAGCTTCAACTATCGGGGCAATATCCCTTTGAACTACCTAGCTATCAATCTTTACTATTTAATGACAGCGCCGAACTGGATAAAGTATTGCCTCAAGTAATTGAAACGCAGTTAAAGCGGTTTAACTTATTTTCTTAGCTATAGTTGTTCGCTCCTGAACCTGATAGATTTTGATAATTGGTACTTCCACAATCAATTGCGAAAACTTTTGCCCAAATTCCTGAAAAAGCTAGGCATCGCAACTACAATATTTTTGCCATTAATCGGACAACAAATTTCTCAAAATTAGTTAGAGTGCGCTCAAGAATGGGAACTATAGAATTAAGCATTCCAGGCTTGGCAATTAATCTATACACCGTTGCGCTGTAGAACTCTCCGTCAGTGCTAACGCGGCTAGGTATCTATAAATTGACCTATGGATGTGGGGCAAATAACCAACGTGACGGTTGAAAAATGGATAAACACAAGCAGCCGAGTGTTGCGTTCTGGCAACGGCTAACAGACTTCGCCAAAGTGCAAAGAGTCGATGCAGGTTGGTGGTTGATACTGCTAATATTTTTTAGTATCTCAGCACTTACTGGATTAGTATGGCGAAGTCTAGTTCAAGATGAGTTAAGTCAAGTCAATAACAATCTGCAACTAGAAGCTGCACCAATTAAACCGCAGACTGGTTTAGAACCGTCCTCAGTAACCCAACTAACATTTGCTGGAACGGGAGTAAGCTTAGAAGTCACGAGACTCTTGGCAAACCAATTTCAAAAGACTCATCCCCAAATTCACATCGATGTTCCGGCAAGTATTGGTTCGGGCGGTGCAATTCAAGCGGCGGCAGATGGAGCGGTTTCCGTAGGCATGACTTCTAGACCGTTGAAAGAAAAAGAGAAAAAATTGGGGCTTACAGTAATTCCCTTCGCTCAAACGCCCTTAGCTTTTGCCGTTCATCCCTCGGTAGCTGATAATAATATTACTTCAGCCCAGCTAATTGATATTTATCAAGGAAAAAAATCTCAGTGGCTTGATGGTAAAGAGATAATCGTTTTGACGCGGGAACCTAACGATAGTTCGATCTTATTGCTAGAGCAAAAAATTAGTGGATTTAAACAAATCTACGCAGATAGCCAGAAAAATCAGCGCTGGATTACTTTATACAAAGACCAAGAAATGAATCAGTAACTAGAAAAAACACCTTTAGCTCTAGGATTAGCTGATGTAGGGACAATTACATCGGAAAAAAAGCTATCTTCTATCAAATTTCTTAAATTTAATGGTGTTGCTCCAACCACAGAAAATGTAGTTAAGAGCAAATACACTTTAGTCAAAAATTTATATTTTGTTTTTGATCAAGGCAAATTTTCTCCTCACGCTCAAGCGTTTATAGATTTTGTGCAATCTAGCGAAGGAGCAGAGATATTAAAAGCCAATAGCTATTTGACCGTTGGGGAGGAAGACAAAAAGTAGTTTTGAGTTTGGCGACGATACCTTTATTTAGGTCAAAACTTAAACCTATTTTTTGCCCTTTTTCTACAAGCAAATGCTGAAAAGACAGGCAGAAATCGGACTGAAGCGACGCTTTAGCAAACAGTTATATCCATTAGTAGTGCTAGTTTGGCTGTTGATTAGCATTGGTTCCCCAGCAGTTTTCTACTTATTGGAAGTTACAGCCCTAAAAAGGACTGCAAATATCTACGCTCAACACCTAGCCGGAAAATTTGTAGAACTGTTATTACAAGAGCCAAAGTTGTGGAAATATCAAAATCAAAAATACACCCAGCTAATTGCCAATGAACTGAGAGAAAAAGAAGAAGTAAGTCTTAAAATTTTAGACGAGCAAGGGGTTGCGATCGCTCATTACGAACATACTACCCAAAAAGGCAAACTATGGTGGAATAGCTTCAACACTAAAGGTTCTGCACCAATCAAATTTAACAATCACGCTCTAGGAACGATAGAAGTTACTTTATCCCAAGACAACTTAGAAAACATGACTGTGGCATTTTTTACTTTGTCTCTTACCCTAGGTACGGCTCTAGGGACTTTAATCTTCTTTTTTTCCACTCAAGTAGTTGGTAGTATGGAGTGGCAATTACAAAGCTTAATCGAGACGTTACAGGAAGCTAAAGCTCAAAGTGAAGGATCGCAAGCCTTAGCCCAAGCCTCAGAACAAAGATTTCGCGATTTAGTGCATGGACTAGATGCGATCGTTTGGGAAGCAGACGCAACAACGATGCAATTTTCCTTTATTAGCCAACGGGCGGAAGAACTACTAGGGTATGCCGTCAAAAGATGGTTGAATAGCGATAATTTTCAGGAAACTTATATTCACCCCGACGATCTAGCGCAAGTTCAAAGCCGCTATCAAGTGGCTATACTTATGGGGCAAGGAGAAGTAATTGAGTATCGGGCGATCGCTTTTGATGGTCGGGAACTATGGCTGCGCGATTTGATCCAAGTAGTTAAAGATGAAGCCGGAACGAGTCAGCTATTACGGGGCATAATTTTAGATATTACCCATTTTAAGCAAGTTGAGAAGCAATTAGTCTACGATACTTTGCATGATGTGCTTACAGGACTTGCCAATCGGACTTTATTGATGCAGCGTCTGGGCAATTTGTTTGATAAAGCAAAACACCGTCAAGATTATCAGTTTGCCGTATTATTTCTAGATCTCGACCGTTTTAAGTTAGTTAACGATAGCTTGGGACATCGAATTGGCGATCGCTTATTAGTTGAACTTAGCCGTCGTCTAGAAAAATGCGTGCGTAAGAGCGATACTGTTGCGCGGCTTGGCGGTGATGAATTTGCTATTTTGCTAGACAATATCAAAGATGTTAGTTCCGCAACTGAGATTGCCGAGCGGGTAAAAGATGAACTAGCTCTACCATTTAATTTGAGCGGTCATGAAATGTTTGCCGCTACAAGTATTGGGATTGCTATTAGTGGTTCTAGTTACGAGCAACCAGATCATCTCTTGCGTGATGCCGATACAGCTATGTATTACGCCAAGTCTCAAGGCAAAGCAAGACACGAGATTTTTGATAGCAATATGCACTCCCAAGCTGTGGCGGCTTTGCAATTGGAAACAGACTTGCGCCGAGCGATCGAACGCCAAGAATTGCAAATTTATTATCAACCGATCGTGGCGCTAAAAACTGCAAAAATTACTGGATTTGAAGCTTTATTACGCTGGCAGCATCCTCGTTTGGGTTTTGTTTCGCCAATGGAGTTTATCCCTATAGCTGAAGAAACTGGGCTGATTATTCCTTTAGGACAATGGGTAATTGGCGAAGCGTGCAAGCAGTTACATTTATGGCAACTGCAGTTTCCCAGCACAGAAATAACTATGAGCGTGAACTTTTCTAGCAAGCAGTTCGCGCAAACCAATATAGTTGAAGTTATCAAAGCGATTTTGGTTCTAAATAACTTACAGCCAAACCACGTACACTTAGAAATTACAGAAAGCGTACTTGTAGAAAATAGCCAGGAAATTGCCCAAACTCTAAGTCAACTAAAAAGCTTGGGTGTAATTTTGTGTCTAGATGACTTTGGGACGGGCTATTCATCTCTTAGTTATCTCCACCGTTTCCCGATTGATATTTTGAAAATTGACCGTTCTTTTGTGATGGGTATGAGTAGTGGTGATGACGACAATTCTAAAATTAAAATTATCCAAACTATCGTCGCCCTAGCTAAAAATATGGGTATCAATGTAGTTGCCGAAGGTGTAGAAACGAAAGAACAACTGGCAAAACTTAGAGCGCTAAAATGCAAGTACGGGCAGGGGTATTTTTTCTCTAAACCTGTAGATAGTAAAGCGGTGGAGTGTTTATTAGCAGCCCAGTGTCAATGGTAAAATCCTGACTGGTTTTTGGATAGCCTGCGCGGTTAAGGTAGACTTATAGGCTATAGCAAAAAGTAGTTTGATTGAAAATGTACACAGCATCAGAAACCTCTACGATCGCCTTAGTTGTGCTGGTAACTTGCGGTATATTAGGTTGGGGATTTTATCGGGCTAAACCTCTGGGCAAGTTAGGGATTTTAACTTGGTTGCAGTCGGTAGTCTTGATTGCTCCTTGGTTGATATTTTTTGGCTTATTTGCCGCAGGTATCTATATAAATCTTGTGGGTATTTTATTTTTAGTTGTCGCTTCAACCGTGGCGTATATAGCTCTCAACAATCGGCTAAGAATTCAAAAAGCCCAAACTACGATCGCAACTCCACAAGCTCCCGCCGCCGATACCCCTGAGCCAAGCAAACAATCTGAGCCAACAGTAGTCCCAATTCCCTCCGAAGATATGGTGGCAATTAGAGGGATTTTTAGTATTGATACTTATTTTGCTGTAGAGACAATTCCCTATCAAGAAGGAGTAATTGTTAAAGGAAACTTGCGTGGAGAACCCGAAGCCGTACATCAAAAGCTGACTGCAAACTTGCAAGAAAAATTAGCAGAGCGCTATCGGCTATTTTTGGTAGAAAATGCCGACGGGAAACCTGTCGTAATCATCCTTCCCGGTCGTGCGGATGTGCGTCCGGTAACGATAAGTCAGTATATTTTAGCTGTTGGGTTAATCGTTGCTACGATCGCGACAATTTTTGAGACGGCGGGTATACTGCTGGGTTTTGATTTCTTTGCTCACTTAGAGCGCTTTACAGAAGTTTTACCCATTGGGATAGGAATTATTGCCGTTTTAGCCGCTCACGAACTCGCTCATTACTTTGTAGCCAAGCGTTACCAAGTTAAATTGAGTCCGCCTTTTTTCTTACCAACTTTGCAACTAGGTTCTTTTGGGGCAATTACCCGGTTTGCGTCCTTAGTTCCCAACCGCAAAGCTTTGTTTGATATTGCTTTTGCAGGTCCGGCGGCGGGGGGGCTGATTTCTCTATTGTTGCTAATAATCGGTTTATTACTATCGCATCCAGGTAGTTTATTTCAAGTTCCTACAGAGTTTTTTCAAGGCTCAATTTTAGTCGGAACTTTGGCACGGGCGATAATAGGTACGAATCTCCACAATAACTTGGTTGATGTAAATCCGTTGACGGTAATTGGCTGGCTAGGGTTAGTAATTACAGCGCTAAATTTGATGCCCGCCGGAGTTTTGGATGGAGGACGAATTGTCCAAGCAATCTACGGACGCAAGACCGCCGGACGGGCTACTATTGCTACTTTGATTATCTTGGCGATCGCATCATTGGCAAACCCTGTAGCGATGTATTGGGCGATCGCAATTTTGTTTTTACAGCGCGAGTTGGAGCGTCCCAGCCTTAACGAAATTACCGAACCAGACGATACTAGAGCCGCTTTAGGCTTGCTGGCTTTATTTTTGATGATTTCTGTCCTTTTGCCGCTAACCCCAGCTTTGGCGGGGCGTTTGGGCATAGGTGGATAGTTGTTATTCTACCCAGCGCCAATTGTAACGATTCCAGCTATAAATGCCTTGAATTTGGTACTCAGCGCCATTGCTAAAACGGATCGTACAACTTGCTTCATCTACTGAGACTACTGTACAGAGGAACCATTCGCGGCTACAAGGTCCAGTTTCTTGCACCCACTCCCATAACCCGTTTGATACTTCAATGCGATCGCCTATTTTTAGTTTTAAATCTTCTTGGGCGTATTTAGCAATATGTACGGGTTTAATGCGGTTGAGCCATTCAAAGCCGTAAGACTCGCGGATAAACTGCATTTCCCCTGAATCTCGCCCTTGCAGCCAATCATTGAGTAACTGCGCCTTCCAAGAGCGATTTTGTTGTTCTTGAGTTTGAATGTATCGCCAAAAGCTCTGGCGTTGCTCTAGGGAAAGTTCGTCTAAAGGGTTGTTGGACTGCAAGTTGTTGTCAGATGCTGCCACGAGCAACTCCTCTGCTACTTGCAGCATGATTTGTTTTTGCTCCTCGCTTAAAGGGCAAAAACTGTTGTCGCAACGGCTAAAAGCAGCTTTTAATGCGGCTTCAAGGTCGGCTGGTGTCATAGCAAACTTGCGCTTTCGCACCTTTGTCATATTTTTTAATTATGACAAAACTTTTAATATTACTGATTACCCAAAAAGTAGGGTAAATTTTTCCTTTGCGATCGCGTGGTAAGCTGAAAGAATTAATTTTTACTATTTTTTGGTGCAGTGTATGCGGTTGCGATCGCTATTTGTTGTCGCTTTGACTTTGCTGGTGGGGATAATTTCTTGGGTATATACTCCCTCAGCGATGGCGCTAACTCAAATTAAATTAACAGATGTTGGTTATAAAGAGTGTCCGCCGGAATTGGCTCAAGGAGCCGTTACTAGCGGTACAACCAATGTAGCTAATTGCTTTATTGTGACGGGAAAAGCCGAGAATACTTCTGGCAAATCTGTTTATGACGCTGATGTGTTTGGGCGCATTTACGATGCTAATAATGATTCAGTAATGCAAAACCGTACTAGACTCGGCTCGATTGCCGAAATACCTGCGGGTGTAAGCGAATTTAATATGCGAATTTCTGTTCCAGCAAATCAGCCTTTACCCCTGCAACTCAAGCAATTTAAAGCCGCAGGTTTTAGCGGACAAGTGAGAAAATAGAATATCCTTGAACTAAAAATAAACAATAAAACCCGCGTTGTTGCGGGTTTAGAATGAGAGCAAAGGCTAGTTTGTTTTATACAAAGGCTGGGATGCCAGCAACCAAACTACCTAACAACTGAAGAACGATGATTGCCAACATTGGCGAAAAATCCATGCCACCCAAGGGCGGAATAATTGACCGAAACAAGTTGAGGTAAGGGTCGGTAAGTTGAGCTAAAGTAGCAAACGGCTGGTCGTAAAAGCTGATATTGGGAAACCAAGTTAACAAGATGCGAACAAATAATAGACCAGTGTAAATGGTGATAAAAGTAGATAGTGTAGTTGTAAGTAACGCGATTGAAGCCATAAATTAATGAGGGCGAGTAGTAAGTTTTAACAGCGATACAGGTTTGACTTTAATCTAGCCGATTTCTACCGATTTTTGATCGGGAAATAGTGGGATAAATTAAACTAATTGAGCTACTCCTCTAGAGGAGTCCGCTCTAAATTCACTGGCGGTGGATTGCCGTTGACGTTGCCCAAATTTAGGCGTACTTCATCGATGGTTTCATTTAGTTGCGCAATTTTGTCTTCTAAAGAGCGACGCGCTACTTCAATTGTCTGCTCGGACGAAGCTTTGATTGGACGGCGTTTCGAGCGGGAATTATTGCCATCCAAGCTTGTTTTTCGCCTTGGCTCAGTATCGGCAGCAGATTCGTTAACAACTCGTGAAGCAAGCAGCGCGCCGATTACACCGCCGACGACACCGCCTACAACTGTTCCGGCTATAAAGCCGCCTGTAAATCCATCGCGCTGATTCATATACTTACTGCCTTCAAAAACGATCTAAATACAGACTATTTTACCGAAAGTATTGGCGAATCAAGTGCCAAAAGTGCGATCGCCTGCGTCCCCTAATCCTGGCACAATAAAACCGCGATCATTTAGTCCTTCATCAATGGTTGCAGTGTAAATAATTAAACTTGGATAAGCTACGCTAAGCTTTTGCAAGGCTGGGGGAGCCGCTACTACTGAAACAATCCGCACCAAAGATGGATCTATACCTCTATCCGTTAGTTCTGCCATTGCTGCCATAATTGAGCCGCCCGTCGCCAGCATTGGCTCAGGAATCAATACCCTAGTTTCCGGTGCAAACTGCGCGGGTAATTTGTTGAGATAGCAACTAGGTGTAAGGGTTTCTTCATTCCGCACTAATCCTAGATGATAAATTGAGGCTAAAGGTAACAATGTCTGCGCCCCTTCTAGCATCGATAACCCTGCTCTTAAAATTGGCACGACAGCGATGGGAATAGTAAAATCGATTGTTGTCGCTGGGCAAGGAGCTAAAGGAGTTTGCACGATGGTTTCTTCCGTAGGCAACCAGTCGCGGACTGCCTCGTAAGTCAGCCAGCGCCCTAACTCGGTCATTGCACTTCTAAACAAGACTGATGGCGTAGCCTGATCGCGGGCAACTCCTAACCAGTGTTTGATTAAAGGATGGGGTGGAACATAAACACGCAGTTGCAGCGTCATAGTTAGGGGTGGCACTTCTCTAAAGTCTGACTCATCATAATATTCTTGCGACCAATCTGAAAAAAAAGTCAGTTTTGCTGGAGTAGTTTTTACAGCTAGTTGAAAATTATTTGCATTAACTATTGACATATATTCTCAATCAAGCTTATAGTAGCTTTCAGTGTTCTCCTCTCTTTAAGGATC
The DNA here is from genome assembly GCF_057473825.1 of Aliterella sp. E5.1. Classification (NCBI taxonomy): domain Bacteria; kingdom Bacillati; phylum Cyanobacteriota; class Cyanophyceae; order Chroococcidiopsidales; family Aliterellaceae; genus Aliterella; species Aliterella sp. E5.1. Next base: position 3,439 of record NZ_JBYCCV010000019.1, on the reverse strand, counting down.
GGCAGATGGGATAGGTCGGCTCAAGCAGCAGACCATCCTATTTTTTTTTGGCAATAATGCTCGGAGCTAAAAAGCGCTAAACTGTATATCCAGCAAAGTACAAGTATTTTTTTTTAACACTCTTAAACATTGACTTATGCCTACCCAAACTTCATTCGATGCGATCGCGATCGGTTCTGGTATTGGAGGCTTAGTTACAGCTACTCAGTTGGCGGCGAAAGGTGCTAAGGTGCTAGTTCTAGAAAGCTATCTGATTCCTGGGGGCAGCGCAGGGTATTTTGAGCGCGAAGGCTACCGTTTTGATGTCGGCGCGTCGATGATTTTTGGTTTTGGCACATCTGGCACTACAAACCTCCTAACTAAGGCGCTAGAGGCGGTAAATGTTAGTTTGGAAACAATACCCGATCCGGTGCAAATTCACTATCACTTGCCAAACAATTTAGAAGTGAAAGTCCATCGCGACTATGAGAAATTTTTGCAAGAACTGACGGCTTATTTTCCTCACGAAAAGCAAGGTATCCGCAAATTTTACGACGAGTGTTGGAAAGTTTTTAACTGTCTCAATCGGATGGATTTACTTTCGTTAGAAGAACCAAGATATTTGACGCGGGTATTTTTTCAGCATCCCTTGGCTTGTTTGGGTTTGGTTAAGTATTTGCCCCAAAATGCAGGCGATGTAGCACGCAAGTATATTAAAGACCCGTTGTTATTGAAGTTTATTGATATAGATTGCTACATATGGTCGGTAGTCCCCGCCGACTTGACACCAATGATTAATGCGGGAATGGTGTTTTCTGACCGTCATTATGGCGGAATTAATTATCCCAAAGGCGGTGTAGGTCAAATTGCCCAAAAATTAGTAGATGGGTTAGAAAAAGCTGGGGGCGAAATTAAGTACCAAGCTAGAGTTACAAAGATTATTATCGAAAATAATCGTGCTGTCGGCGTGCAGTTGGCTTCGGGGGAAGTGTATCGGGCAAAAAGGATTATTTCTAATTCTACGCGCTGGGATACCTTCGAGAAGTTGCTACCCAAAGAGGAAATGCCAGCTTCCGAGAAAAAATGGCAGCAGCGCTATGAAAAATCTCCAAGCTTTTTAAATCTGCACTTGGGCGTAAAGGCGCAATTGTTGCCTGTGGGGACAGAATGTCATCATATTTTGGTGGAAGATTGGGACAAGATGGAAGAAACTATTTTTGTCTCTATTCCTACCTTACTAGACCCCGATTTGGCTCCGGCAGGTCATCATATTATTCATACTTTTACACCTAGCTGGGTAGAAGATTGGCAAGGGCTTAGTCAGAGCGAGTACGAAGCAAAGAAAGAAGCGGCGGCGGGGAAATTAATTAAGCGTTTAGAGCAGATTTTTCCGGGTATAGATGCTGCTTTAGACTACATGGAAATTGGCACGCCTCGCACTCATCGACGGTTTCTAAATCGACAAGATGGTACTTATGGTCCTATACCCCGGCGGAAGTTGATGGGATTATTGGGTATGCCGTTCAACCGCACGTCGATTCCTGGGCTTTATTGCGTGGGCGATAGTACGTTTCCCGGACAGGGATTGAATGCTGTAGCTTTTTCTGGCTTTGCTTGCGCTCATCGCGTTGCGGTAGACTTGGGACTTTAATCTATAATTTATATAGTTACAAATATTAATAAAATTTATTGTGATAACTGAGCAACAGGTAATTGGCAGCTTTTTTGACAAACTGACTTGGGACTGGAAAGGCTACAAGATTGGCTATACAGTCATGGGTACGGGAAAGCCGTTAGTGTTAATTCATGGTTTTGGTGCTTCTATCGGACACTGGCGCAAAAATATTCCTATATTAGCTGCGGCGGGATACCAAGTATTTGCGATAGATTTACTTGGGTTTGGAAGTTCCGATAAGCCGCCATTGGAATACACAATGGAATTGTGGGAAGAATTAGTTAAAGATTTTTGGACGGCGCATATTCAGCAACGGGCAGTATTTGTTGGTAATTCTATCGGCGGCTTATTGAGTTTGATGGTAGTTGCCAATCATCCAGAAATTGCGGCGGGTGCAGTTTTGATTAACTGTGCGGGAGGACTTAGCCACCGTCCCCACGAACTAAATCCGCCTTTGCGGCTAGTAATGGGAGCATTTAATCGCTTGATTCGCTCTAAAATTACTGGCAAAGCTTTATTTAACAGAGTGCGGCAAAAGTCACAAATTAGGCGGAGTTTGATGCAAGTATATCGCGATCGCACGGCTGTTACCGATGAGCTTGTAGACCTGCTTTATCAGCCATCTTGCGACGAAGGGGCGCAACAGGTTTTTGTTTCTATTTTGACTGCACCTCCAGGCCCAACCCCGGCGCAGTTATTGCCCAAAGTTAAGTGTCCGTTATTGGTAATTTGGGGAGAAGCTGACCCCTGGACACCAATTAATGGCGCAAAGATATTTCAAGACTTGAGCGCCAGTGGTCAACCTGTACAAGTAAAGCCGATTGCAAATGCTGGTCACTGTCCCCACGATGAATCCCCAGACAAGGTAAATCCATTAATTATTGATTGGTTAGCCCAAACGGTGTAACGTGGGCTGCCGCCCCAGCATGGGGCGGCAGCAAAACTTGTTGAATGCTCATAAATAGTGCGTTTATTAATAGATTTAACTCTAATTGCCGCCAAGTAAGCGATTAAACTCCGCTTTGACGAGCGAATAACACGCACAAGAGGTATTTTCTAAAGCTTGCCTATTGAGGATAGTAATACTGCCTCGACTGTAGCTAATGAACCCCGCCTTTTGCAGTAGATTGCAAACCTCGCTGACACTTGCTCGTCGCACGCCCAGCATACAAGCGAGGTATTCTTGAGTTAGCGGAAACTGGTCTCCTTCCACGCGATCTTGAGTCATCAGCAGCCAGCGACAACATCGCTTTTCTATCGAATGCAATCCGTTGCAAGTGACCGATTGAAATACTTGGCTAAACAGTGCCTGAGTATAGCGTTGGAGTAGTTTGTACAGGGGGCTATCTGGGGTAATATTATGTTTGAATACATCTGCTCTCATCCTAAGAGCATTGCCTGGAATCTGAGCAACAGCTTGGTTAAAACTGCGATCGCCTGCCAAAAAAACAAAGATGCCTACCATTCCTTCTTTGCCTACTGTACCTACTTCAACACCTGCACCATCTTCCATCAGGTTGATTAAAGACATAACAGCATCGGTGGGAAAATAGACGTATTTGATTGGTTCGTGGGGTTCGTAGACAACTTGCTTGTGCGGCAGATATAGCAATCCTGAATCATATGTGAAAATAGAGGAGTTAAGAATATACTTGAAGATAGATGTTGTTAAAGAACAGTCAAGTGGAAATAACAGCTCTGAGCGATTTCATCGATAGCAAGCGCGATCCCAGAGAACTAAAACGGGCGTTAGCAGTTCAAATGGTGATACAGAAGTATTCCTAT
>NZ_JBYCCV010000018.1:0-63912 GCF_057473825.1 Aliterella sp. E5.1 | reverse complement strand
ATCCCTTGAACAGGTAGAAGATGTACTTTGCCAAGGCTTACTTGAACTTTCTTCTAATAGTGAGCGCCTGCGTTCAATGACTTTCTTCCCTCATCTTCAAATACTACCTCTGACCGCAACTTAGTATGAGTATTGCAGCAGTTTCCCAAATTTTAGATGGAGTGCAAACAACGGCGGCGGGTGCATTGCGAGGACTCCAAGATACTCGCGTCCCTATGTTGCTTAGTTTCTTGGCATTTTGGGGAATTGGTTTAGTTAGCGGTTATTTATTAGGATTTCGGCTAAGTTTTGGTGGCAAAGGTTTGTGGTGGGGACAATTAATTGGTGTAGCGGTAGCTGCGGGGTTATTTGTTTGGCGTTTTCACAAGTTAATGTCTTCCTTAAGGGCAGACACAGCAGCCAATTGAGTCAGTTAAATTGGAGTTATTACAGGCAAATATTTTTCTGACCCAGCATGAAGCTACCCAATCTCGATTCGGAAACTATCGATCGGATTCTCGAAATGGCATGGGAAGATCGTACTCCCTTTGAAGCGATCGCCTTACAATTTGGGTTGCAAGAACCACAAGTTATTGAGCTAATGCGGCAACAAATGCAAGAATCTAGTTTCAAAATGTGGCGCAAGCGCGTCAGTGGACGCAAAACTAAACACCTCAAACAGCGTGACTTTGTTAGCGGACGCTTTTGTTCCGACAACCAAAAAGGTTCTTAGTTAAAATTTGTCTGGCTTATCCTCAACTGAAAGCGTTTTTTGAATTTGACGATTTAAAATTTCTTCCCAATGAGTGTTATTCAAATCTATAATAATCATTCGCCCTGAAACTTTTGAGCGATCGATGTAAGCGTGAAAAGGAGATCGTCTTCTCTATGAGTCAGAACGTACCGCCCCAACTCATCCAAGCTCATACATCGTAGTTAGTCTCTATCATGGTTCCTATGCCAATCAGTAAGCTTTCTTATAAAAGGGTTTTTTGACTACCAATGCTGGGTAAGTTTTGCCTCTAATTTCTACTTCCAAAGCTTGCCCAATTTTGGCGAGTTCAGTAAGCACGTAAGCAAGGGCCACAGGATAACCCAAGGTTGGCGATATTGTCCCGCTAGTAACTTCCCCTACTATTCGACCGTTCGATAGCACCTGATAGCCGTGACGGGCAATATTTCGCCCCTGCATTTGCAAACCGACAAGTTTTCTTGGAACTCCGGCTAATTTTTGCTGTTCTAATTGCGATCGCCCAATAAAATCGCCTTTAGTATCTAAATGCACTAACCAGCCCAAACCTGCCTCTAAAGGCGTGGTAGTTTCGTCAATATCCTACCCGTAGAGCGCCATGAAAGCCTCTAAGCGCAACGTATCTCTCGCCCCAAAGCCGCAGGGAATAACCCCCGCCTCGAACAGATTTTGCCACAGTTGTACGCCTACGCTTGGTTCTACCATCACTTCAAAGCCGTCTTCTCCGGTGTAACCCGTCCGCGCAATAAACCCTGGCTGTTCTAATACGGTGGCGTTGAGGTGTCCAAAGGGCGGAATTGGGGTTAAATCTTCTTGCACAAGCTGCTGTAAGTAGTTAGCGGCTTGAGGTCCCTGGACGGCAATTAATACTTGTGGAGGTAGTTCCTGTAACTGGGCTAGATTTGGATCTAAGTGTTGCAATAACCAATTCTTATCTTTAGCTGAAGTTGCGGCGTTGACAATGATTATTCCGCGTTGCTGCCCTGCCACATCTTCACCTTGGTAGTAAAAAATAATATCGTCAATAATCCCTCCTTGCGAATTTAAAAGTACCGTGTACTGCGACTTCCCGCTCTGCAACCGACTCAAATCTGAGGGAACTAAACGCTGAAATTGCTCGATTAATTCTTTCCCCTGGCAGGCAAATTTGCCCATGTGAGAGATATCAAACATTCCCGCCGCAGTTCTTACGGCTTGGTGTTCGCTGCTAATTCCGGCAAATTGTACGGGCATTTCCCAGCCGCCAAAGCTAGTTAGCCTGGCTTTGAGTTCTACAGCTATTTGAAATAATGGTGTTTGAGCTAAAGGTAAAATAAATTCTTCGTTCGCCATAGATAATTATTTTGGTAGGTGAATATTATCTACTTATAACTGGTGCGATTACCCAGGGGGTAGCGCCAGGGGCGATCGCATTTTTTTAAAGCTTAAGAATAGACCTATCTTGCTATTAATATATTTATCTTGCTATTAATACATAAAATACTTAGATATGAATCAAGATAAATTTGCATTAACAATTGGCTGGCTTTATCCAACGCTGATGAGTACCTACGGCGATCGCGGTAATGTTATCTGTATCCAAAGGCGCTGTCAGTGGCGGGGATACGACGTAAATATACTACCGCTAGATCGCGATGCTACGGCGGCAGATATCCACAAAGTAGATTTATTAGTCGGTGGTGGCGCACAAGATCGGCAGCAAGAAATCGTGATGCGAGACTTGCAAGGCAGTAAGGCAGAAGCAATAAAAGACATAATTAATGCTGGTATTCCTGGAGTTTTTACTTGCGGCGCTCCCCAATTATTAGGGCATTACTACGAACCTGGGTTAGGTAAAAGAATTCAGGGACTAGGATTATTTGATTTTGTCTCCGTGCATCCGGGCGAAAACGCTCGTCGTTGTATTGGCAACTTAGTAGTAGAAGTTACAGCTAGTCGTTTGGCACAAGAACTAAAAGCAATGAGCGGTTCGCCTTATTTGATTGGGTTTGAAAATCATGGGGGACGGACAAAATTAGGCGGCGTTGAAGCTTTGGGGCGCGTAGTCGCGGGACTAGGAAACAATGGCGAAGATGGGACAGAAGGGGCATTTTATCAAAATGCGATCGCAACTTATTCTCACGGGCCGCTTTTACCCAAAAATCCGCACCTTGCTGATTGGCTAATTCAAACAGCTTTAAAACTAAAGTACGCTGAAGACATTGCGATGGTTCCTCTAGATGATACTTTGGCAACTCATGCTAGGGAAGCGATGTTAAAAAAGCTGCATTTGAGCATTCCGGCGACGAGCTAACGCACGGATTTAGTTGTCCATCGGTAGGATCTCTGGCGGTTACTTCTTTTTGCTCTTGTATTAACGCGCTTAACAACTGTTCGTGTCCGCGATTTTACTTGATTGGTAGTTGCAACTTTTTTGCTAATCCGTAAGTATTTTTTGGTACTAGAAGTACGTGTTACAGTTCTACTAACCTTGCTAGTCGCCATCCTACTTATTGGTAATCGTCGTTTGCTCTGCACTATCCGTCTAGTTGGTACAGAGGTGCGGGCGACTATTCTAGAGCTTGTTCGCGTTATCCGTCTAGTTGGTATAGAAGGGCGGGCAACGGTTTTAGAGCTTGTTTGCGTTATCCGTCTAGTTGGTATAGAAGGGCGGGCGACGGTTCTAGGCTTGCTACTAGCAGTAGTTTTTTTCTGATAACTTGTATAGCTTCTAGGCTTACTGACGGCGATCGCTTTCTTATCAACTGGAGGCGACGACTTAACTACTTTTTTACTAGGTATCGACTTGGTGGCTACGGTGGTAGTAGGTGTAGTTTTGGTTGGTGCAAGTTTTACTGTAGCTGCTGAGTAGAAACTATTTTTTGCTGTAGATGCTTGCCACTGCTTGATTGCTGCTTGGGCTTTTTGGTAGACGAGGCTAGTAGAGGGAATGTCTTGAGCGATTGCAATCGCTTCATTGAGTTTTCCAGCTTGATATTTGCCCGTAGCTAGAGCCAGAATGCTGTTATACCATTGGGCAATTAGCGGTTTTGCTTGCCCGTAAGCAGGACTATCTTTAGGTAACGAATTAACTAATGCGATCGCCGCGCTAAAATCTGCATTGGTTGCTAGTCTTTTTGCTTCCGTCAGCTTACAGTCGTGCAAAACATTTTGAGCGTCGCTATATAAACTTGAATTTTGCGGAATTGTTGCAGCTTGCACAATACACTCTGAATATTTGCCTGTAGCTTTGAGCTTTTCTACTTGTTCTAGAGTTTGCTCAAATTTTAAACGCGGTTGCCAGTAAGTAGCATAACCTGCGCCCACTGCGACCAAAGCCGCTCCAATAGTTGCTCCAATTGTCAGGTAATACGGACGACGACGCTGGGTAGAGGAATGTCGTTGTTTTAGCTTAGGCGGCGCGACAATTGTTGTACTTGGTACGGCGACAGTAGGGGTGAGTGCTAAAGAATTAAGATTTGCTTTTGCCGGGGAGGGAAATACAGGGGTTGTAATTGCTGTAGGGCTGAGGTTTTGAGTAAGTTGATTTTGTTGAGTAACTTGGCTAACATCCGGCGATGCTAAGTTTAAATTTATTTTTGTAGGCAAGTAAAGCGGCGCTAGTTGCTGAACTTCGGCTAAGGCTTCTGTCGCAGTTTCGTAGCGGTCTTTAAAGTGGTAGCGCACCATTTTTGTAATAATCCGTGCCAAGGCATCGCTAACTTGAGCCGATTGCTGCCACAATAGTTCTCCGGTTTCAAAATCTTCCTCCAACTGCATAGGATACAGCCCCGTTAGCGCTTGCAGGGCGATCGCTCCCAAAGCATAAATATCGCTATTGGGGCGGGGTCTGCCTCGCGCTTGTTCCATCGGCATATAACCTGGCGTACCAATGCCTACGGTGGCTGGCATTTCAATTTTAGAGGTCTGGCTGAGTAGTTGCGTCCAATTTTGCTTAACTGCCCCAAAATCAACTAATACTAATTTGTTGTCTTGTTGGCGTTGAATTATATTATTTGGCTTGATATCTCTATGAATAAATCCCTGACTATGAATAAATACTAATATTTCTAAAATCTCTTGAATAAATTCCCATACCTGGTTTTCTGTCCAACACTGGTTTGGTTGCAACTTATCTGTCAATAATTGCCCTTGGATAAATTCTTGGACTAAGTAAAATTCTTGGTTTTCTTCAAAGTAAGCTAGTAGTCTAGGAATGCGCTCGTGATGTCCTAGTTTTTCTAAACTTTCTGCTTCTGATTGAAACAATCGTCTAGCGCTTTGCAAAAAGCTTTGGTTATTATTAGCAGGCTGGAGATGTTTGACTGCACATTTAGGATGCCCCGGTCTGTGGGTATCTTCGGCGACATAGGTTTGACTAAAACCGCCACTCCCCAAAGTTGTGACGATTCGGTAACGTCCGCCTAACAACTTGTCAATCATTGCCTGATTCTCCAGCATTGCTTACCGTTTTTTGACTATAAAATTAGATTTGAACAACTCATTTGTTCTGTATTTATCAACAAAATAGATGCTTTTATTACAGTTTATTCTAAAGTTTCGATGAACTTGATTAATAATAATTGGGATAAATTTGCTAGGGTAGGGCTAGGATTTTAAGTAAATAAGAGGGCAAGTAATTTTTACCTCATCATAACAAAAATGCAAGGCTTACCCAACTATCAAAAGAGTTGGAAGTCGAATCTTTTTCTAGCTAATGTAAAACTATATTCCACAATAGCTATGGCGTATCTTGGTATCTTTGGCATGCTCTTAATGCCAGTAATAATCTTTTCCATTATCCCTCGTCCTGTACCTAGGGGGGTAATAGTTCAAGTTCTTAATCTGCCACCGTCAAACCAATTAGAACCGCTAAAACTTGCAGAGCGCTTTTGGCAAGCCAAAAAGTTGAACGTCGATACTATTAGTGGCGGTCATACGCGAGAAGTGTACGCGGCAGCTTTTAGCCCCAACAGTCAAACTCTAGCAAGTGGTAGTGGTGACAAAACAATTAAAGTCTGGAGCTTGAATCAAAAAAAATTAGCATATACTTTGACGGGACATTCAGACTGGGTAAGCTCGGTGGCTTTTAGCCCCGATGGCAAGACTTTAGCAAGCGGCAGTGGCGACAAAACAATCAAGCTCTGGAATATCCAAACAGGTCAACTTATTCGGACTTTGACGGGACATTCAGACTGGGTAAGCTCGGTGGCTTTTAGCCCCGATGGCAAGACTTTAGCTAGTGGCAGTGGCGACAAAAAAATTAAGCTCTGGAATATCCAAACAGGTAAGCTTATTCGCACCGTGGTTGAGCAAGCGGGAGTTACCTCCGTCGCTATTAGTCCTGATGGAGAGACGTTAGCTAGTGGCAGCTACCGCAACACCGTTAAGCTTTGGAATAAAAATGATGGAAAACTATTGCATACTCTTTCTGGACACTTAAGACCAATCTATGCCGTGGCTTTTAGCTCTAATGGAGAGACGTTAGCTAGTGGTAGCAATCAGGGAGAAATTAGACTTTGGAATCCTGAAAACGGCAAACTACGCCATAGGCTTTTGGGGCATAGTCAAGCTGTCAATGCGATTACTTTTAGCCCCAATGGTCAAATTGCCAGTGGCAGTGACGACCGCACTATTAAACTCTGGAATTCAAATGATGGCAAGCTAATCCGCACGCTCAAAGACAATTTAGACGGAATAACTTCTGTAGATTTTAGTCCTAACGACAGCGCTTTAGGGAGTGGTAGTAGAGACAAAACTATCAAAATTTGGCGGCAATAGCGTAATCCCTCGTTTGATAGAGATTTTACGGGCTAGAACTTGAAACAATAGAAGCAATACCGCGCAAGTTGCTCAATTGTTTATGAATTTTAACTTTTTTGATATATTTTGGGTTTTTCTTGCCCTATCTTCCCTACAGCCTATATGGCAGCGCCGCCAAATTGAATACCGCCGCGTCCAAACTCTGCGCGCTTTTGAGCAGCAGCGCAATAGCCGGGTAATATTGCTAATTCATCGGCAAGAATCATTAAGTTTATTAGGAATTCCCATATCTCGCTACATTACTATTGAAGATTCCGAGCAAGTGCTAAGAGCAATTCGGTTTACACCGCCCGATGTCCCTATTGACCTCATACTGCATACTCCTGGGGGTTTGGTACTGGCAACCGAGCAAATCGCTAGAGCGCTAATTCGTCACCCAGCAAAAGTTTCGGTGTTTGTACCGCACTACGCGATGAGTGGTGGAACAATGTTAGCCCTAGCATCGGATGAAATAGTTATGGATGCTAACGCTGTTTTAGGTCCTGTTGACCCACAGCTAGGAAATTTCCCCGCCGCCAGTATTATCAAAGTTGTTGAAGATAAACCAGTGGGCGAAGTGGACGATCAAACACTGATTATGGCAGATATATCGCGCAAAGCCATAGCTCAAGTCCAGCGCTTTGTGCGGACTTTGCTTAAAGACAATATTCCCCAACAAAAAATTGCTCCAGAAAATGTTGAGCCGATTATTGAGGCTTTGACTACCGGGCGCGTGACTCACGACTACCCAATTACTGTCGAAGAAGCTACAGAGTTGGGCTTGCCAATCACCGTAGGGCTACCCCGCGTTATCTATAACTTAATGGAATTGTACCCGCAGTCCCAAGGCGGCAAACCAAGCGTCCAGTATATTCCTATGCCTTATGGCGACAGATCTCCGATGTTACCATCTCCCAAGGGTAGACCTTTAGAAGAAGCACACTAACAACTCATTGACGACTACTTCCTCGGATACCCGTGGGAATAGCTTACCCTAGGTAGGCTTTTTTTACTCGCTCATCATTGAGTAAGTCTGTGGCTTTGCCAACTAGAGTAATACAACCTGCTTCTAACACGTAGCCGCGATCGGCAATTTGCAAGGCTAAGTTAGCATTTTGCTCAACTAGAAGGATGGTAATACCTGTTTCTCGCAGATTTTGAATAATTGCAAAAATATCTCGAACTATAGCAGGCGCAAGCCCCAAACTCGGTTCATCTAATAGTAATAGCTGCGGATTGCTCATCAAGGCGCGAGACATCGCCAACATTTGTTGTTCTCCACCGCTAAGAGTACCAGCCAACTGATGGCGGCGTTCTGCTAATCGGGGAAACGTCTCAAATTGCCGTTCAATATCAGTTTTAATTCTGGCATCAGAACGAATATAAGCACCTAGTTTTAGGTTATCGAGTACCGTTTGTTTGCTTAAAATTCTGCGTCCTTCGGGAGAATGAGCAATTCCTAATTGCACCATTTTGTACGCAGGGTAGCGGCTAATATCTCGTCCGTTGTAGTAAATATGCCCGCTTCGATAATTAATTAGTCGAGAAATAGCTTTTAATGTCGTACTTTTGCCTGCACCATTTGCCCCAATTAAGGTTATTACTTCCCCGCGATTAATCAGCAAGTCAATATTTTGTAAAGCTTGAATACCGCCATAATTGACACACAAGCTTTTAATTTCTAGGATTTGCTGCGATACATTCATCCTTCCGCCCCTAGGTAAGCTTCAATGACAACCGGATCGGTTTTGACTTGGTAGGGATTGCCCAAAGCAATTAATTTACCAAAATTTAATACCGCAATGCGATCGCATAATCCCATAACTAAGGGGACGTGATGCTCGATTAAAACTATCGTTAGCTCGAATTGCTGGCTAATTTGGCGAATAAATAAACTCAAACTTTGTTTTTCATTGGTATTCATTCCAGCAGCAGGTTCGTCTAGCAGTAAGATTTTAGGTTTAAGAGCTAAGGCGCGGGCAATTTCTAATCTACGTTGATCGCCATAGGAAAAGTTGCAGGCTTTCTCGGTTGCGCGATCGCCTAATCCAACTAAATGCAGCAACTCTAAGCCTTGTTGCTTGGTTGTAACTTCTTCTTTTGGGGCGGGTGGTAACCCCAACACGCCTGTAAATACGTTGCTTTTGGTATGAATATGCCTAGCAATAATGATGTTTTCTAAAGCTGAAAGCGTACCAAATAAACGAATATTTTGAAAAGTTCTGGCAATTCCTAGTTTGGCAATTTTATGCGGGCGAAGTTTGGCGATGGATTGCCCTTGGTACAGCAATTGCCCGCTAGAAGGTGCGATTAAGCCGCTAATCAAATTAAATAAAGTAGTTTTTCCTGCACCATTTGGACCAATTAGCCCAAAAACTTCGTTTTGATTAACTGTAAATGACACGTTGTTAACTGCAACTAGCCCCCCAAAACTGCGAGTCAAAGCTGTTACTGCCAAAATCGGACTATCGATAGATTCACTAGCCGTCATTTACCGTCGCCTTTTTAATAATTCTGGTGTTACTAGCCCTTGGGGAAAAAATATCGTCCCCAAGACAATTAGCAATCCAAAGATAATTAAACGCCCGTCGCGCAAAAATTGGGCGATCGCCGTTGGCAAACCATTAGTATCGGCAATTGCTCGTAATACTTCTGGTAATGCTGTAAATACCATACCGCCTAAAACCGTGCCAACAAAGCTTCTAGAACCACCAATTAATACAAAAGTTAAATAAATAATACTGGCATCAAATGTACCTTGACGAGCGTTCCAAGTGTTTAAAAAGTGGGCGCTAATTGCTCCTACCATCCCCGCTAAAATTGCTCCCAATGTAAAAGCCAGCACTTTGTAGTAAGTAGGGTTGATACCCATTGCATCGGCGGCGAGTTCATCGTCTCGAATAGCCGCAAAAGCCCGTCCGACTTTGATTTGCTCTAAGCGGTAGAGCAAAAGCATACTTAGCAATAGTAAAGGTATGGCTATCCATAAATAAGCGATCGCACTTTCAAAAGGTTGAGGGATGCCAAAAATTCCTACCGCACCGCCAGTAATGTCTAAATTGAGGGAAATTACTCTTAAAACTTCCACAAAAGCTATGGTTGCGATCGCTAAATAAATTCCCCGCAGCCGCAATGCTGGTATACCTACCAATATCCCCAAAATTCCGCATACTATCCCAGCAATCAGCATCTCTAATAGCAGTAAGGGAATCGGAAATAATGGCGCATCAGACTTGAATACGCCCGTAGACAAAATTGCGGCAATATAGCCGCCACAGGCATAAAATCCGGGACTTGCCAAGGACAATTGCCCAGCCATCAAAGGTAAATATAAAGATAGCCCCAGTAATGCTCCTAGCACCATAGAGACAATCAAATTTCCGTAGGTGGCAATAAAATCATTCATATTTCATCAATGAGGCAATGTATCTAGTTCAAATCAATCCAAATCCCTTAGCCTTTTGCGGAAAATTTACCTAATTGTATCGCTCGAAACCGCCGATAGTTCAGTAATCTCTTTTCCAGCAAGAGCGAGAATCAATATACTAGGGTTTGTCGCTCGGATTTATGTGCTTTAACTCTTGTGTTTAGATTTCAGCTATGGCATACTCCTAAGCATTAATTACGGTATTCCTACCGGATTAATATTGAATTGTTGATTCGAGCAATGTTGGCAATAGGTGCAACCCCTCAAGATATTGGGAAGCTCATTGCTAGTGTAGGGTGAAAGTAATTTACAGTAGCTTCAGTTGACTAAAAATATGATTCTGAAATGCTGCCAAGCCGCCCTTACTTTTTCTAAGTTCACGTATTAAGCCCATTTTTATCAATTCTTCATAACTATCTATCGAATGCAAAAAAGTAACATTTTTGTTGTGGGATTTGTCTATCAAGACTATAAGCAAATCAATATTATTCAGTAATATTGTTTGGCAAACTTAACTTCCAAACAAAGGTTTAATATTAGGCTGCGTTTTTTCATAAACTAAACCACCTAAAACAAAATTTGCAGTAAAGCACGATCGCCCTAGTTAGATATCTTTCCTCAGATATGTTGCACTGCTAACTTTTTTGCCAGATATTTCCAAGTAAATCTTGGTGCTTGTCGATTGTGGCGTAGTTGAATGTTGAAATTGCTTGATTTGACTGAAAAATAAGGGTTCGCCGTCTACCAATTCTCTCTCAAGGTTCCAATACAACATACTATTAACCTCTTATTATTTAAGCTAAGGTGCGATCGCAACTCAGCATATCAATACATAGTAAAACCAAACTGCTTCTAGAGAGCAAAACAACACCAAGCACAAGTATAGATACCCGACTCACATTACAAACATTACTACCCAACCACAGCCCAAGCAATACAAAGTGCGATCGCACCTCATACTCCACTCAATTGAATGAAATAAGATAACGCCGCGCGCAACGGAAAATTGTCCGATTGCAGCGCCTTGTTATAAGTAGCTTTACTCAGGTAGAGTAACTTCAACTGCTGCTTCCTTTTTATCTGTCCAACAACTACTTATATTTTTTTGCTTGCATCTTCATGCTCTTGTATAGCAGCATTAATCTATCAAGCTTCATTCTGAACTCTCAACTATTTATTACTAATAACGACCTGCGGTTCAGCAGACAGCGATCCGGCTTACGTAACAACCATAGAGTAAACCTCCGTTCCGTCGCAATCACTTGTTAGCTTGCTACCGCAACCAATTCATCAAGGCTCTTAATCACTGGCATCGCAATCTGATGATAAGACAACTCTTCTCGATTCAACCAAATGCCTCTCATTCCGACAGCTTCAGCCGCTAATGTATCATTTTGCAAACTATCTCCAACGTAATTGCATTGTCGCGCTTCGACTCCTGCTCGACGACACGCACTCAAGAAAATATCCGGATTTGGTTTGGATACTTTAACATCTTCGGAAATAATAACGATATCGAATCGTCCTGCAATGCCTGTTTGGCACAGCTTTTTTGTTTGCTGCTCGGTGTTGCCATTAGAAATGATGCCAAGCCTACAATTTGATAGAGCATTTAAGCAAGGCAAAACATCATCGAATAATGTCCAGTTTTCTTCATAATGCTGGAGATAAATTGCAAAACGCCGATCTGCCTCATCATCTGCGAGGTATGGCTCAGATTGGAATAGCTCTCTCATACGTCTACGGCGATGCTCGATGAAGGTGATTTCTCCTCGTGTGAAAGTAGTAAAGTGCTTCTCCATAACAGCTTGCCAACGCTTGCAAAACTCTTCTGGAGAATCAGGGAACAAAGAAAAAAACTTTTGCAAAAATAATGACACTGCGGTATCTTGAGCGTGTTGATGATTAATTAGAGTTTGGTCGATATCAAAAAATATCATCGTTGTTGCACGTCGCTGTTCAACATCAACTCCACCAAATCTTTATTTTACAAATAGCTTTTAACTTGTTTGATGCTAAGTATCAACAGACAGCCCACAAATAGTAGCAGATGCTAGCAACCTTGATAAAGTAAATATCAAAATGACTGTTTCGTCACAAATAAAGTTAAATGTTAAAACATTGCTCTAAGCTTCCTTGGGCTTTGAGTATGTTGAGCGTACCGTACTTTTGATAACCAATCCGAATGGTTTTGTTTTCAACGCTTTGAAACGTAGAACTGGTATTTGTAGTAATAGCGCGATCGCTCTGCACCTTTGGCGCATTTGTAAGCGTACAAGCAGATACTACTAAGCTCAAACATAGACTTGTCGCGAATAGCAAAGCAAAATTTTTATTAAATCGCTTGAAGGAAATATCTAAGTAACGCGCCACCTGGGTTTGTTTCTGATTAAAGGTTCTGGCGCATCGTTGCCTCAAGCTATTTTGGAACCAATAGTATCTAATTGTCAAAATGGGCTTCCTCAATAAAAGCACAATTTAAAAAACTACTAATCTACGGTAAATCGATAGATTTACCGTATTTAATGACTTAAGTAAGGAGTATGGCACAGATTAAATCAACAAAGCAAGGTATTTGACAAAAAAATCTATAGTATTCCTATCGATGTGCTGTAGATTAATAACTAAGGGAGTATTTTACCAAGCAAAATTGGGTTTAAGCGAGCTTTGGAGCGACTTTTACAGTATTTTGGAGAAAAAGAAACAGTATTTTGGATGCCCCGATGAAACATCTACAGCAATTATTTGACTGGAAAAAGTATTGGCAACGCTTTATTTTGGCACTGATGCTAGTAGTATTAGCCACAAGTGCGATCGCATCTCCAGCCAGCGCTACAGGCATTTATCAAATTCCTACAGTCACCCCCGGCGGTAGTCCTTGGGTAATTGACCAATCTGAAGTTCTCAGCCGCATAAACGAAGGCACAATTAGCAGCAACTTAGAAAAACTAGCAAAACAGACCGGAAACGAAGTCCGAATTGTAACTATTCGCCGCCTCGATTATGGTGAAACCCCAGAAAGCTTTGCCAAAGGGCTGTTTGAAAAATGGTTTCCCACCCCCGAAGCCCAAGCCAATCAAACCCTACTTGTCATTGATACCCTCAGTAGCGGTACAGCTATTCGCAGTGGCGACAAATCAAAATCTTTGTTAACTGATGACATTGCTGCCAGTGTGGTTAATGAAACAATCCTTGCACCCCTAAAACAAGACGAAAAATATAATCAAGCATTTTTGGATGCAAGCGATCGCCTAATTGCTGTTTTAGCTGGGGAACCCGATCCTGGTCCCCCGCAAATTGTCGCTAATGTTAGCACCGAACGCACCTTTAAAAGTGCGGAAGAAACCGATACCAGCAATGCCACCATTTGGGTAGTAGGCTTTTTAATTGCCGCAACGATTATTCCCATGGCAACTTACTATCTATACGTCAAGTAACTTAGTCTTGCACGTACTCGCTGCCATTAATTAAAGCAATTTCAGCCCGGACAAACTCTCGACCCAAATAGGCAGCATGGTCTAAAAGAGTAACTAAACTGGGCTGATTTTTCTCAAATATTTCAATACAAAGTTCTTTTGCCGTTCTGCCCTTAAATACCTGGGTTGGCGTTCGTTCTACCTTACCTCGGACAGGAATCGGCTTCCCCGTCGCTGGGTCAATTGCCAAACCGCGATCATCAATTACATTAGTAAAATGTTTGGCACAAATTAGCCCCGCCTCCACATCTATATAAATAATAAAATAACCGCCAGGATCGAGAGCAATAAATCGCCCAGAAAGCTTTTTATCTATTGCTGCCACATCAACCATCCGCACCATAATTAATCCACAATCAAACTATCATCGGGCTTATCTATCTCTAGTCTAATTGTTTCTTTACGCTCTCCGTTCTCCAAACAAAATGGTAAAAACTAAAGATCAATTGGATTTGTGGCGATTTCTGCTAACAAAAAACCTAATTTTATGAGTTCAAACGAACAATATATTATCCCAGCCGAATTTTGGCACGGTGTAGAACAGTTTAATCAAGGACAGTTCTACGCCTGTCACGATATTTTAGAAGCTTTGTGGATGGAAGCTACCGAACCGCAAAAAACTTTCTATCAAGCAATTTTACAAATTGCCGTAGCCCTCTATCATTTGGGGAACGCAAACTTGCGCGGTGCTTGTATTTTGCTTGGGGAAGGAACAAATAAACTCAGGCGCTACGAAGCAAGTTATGCAGGTATTGATGTGGATGAATTGCTAGATGCTAGTGCAGACTTATTGGCGAAACTACAACAACAATCAGAGGCGAAGTCTTTTCCTCTATCTGCTGAGCTATTGCCTAAGATTAATCTAACGCCTTAAAAGCCAGGAAGGCATATCTTGTTCTACGGCATTGCTGGAACTTGCCCGTCAAGTAATGGTCTAGTAGTTAGGATAGAATTGGCATCAAGGGCGATCGCGCTTGCTGTTACGGCTACCACTGACCACCTAGATCGCGCTTGATTATTTTAATTTACTTTTATGCAATCCTATTCAAATCATTCTTGGCTGCGCCACATTAACCAGATTTTGGTCTTACCAACATTGGTAAGTGCGATTACTTTTACCATGCCTTCGCCCCTCAAAAGTCAACCTACAACCGATGGACGCGCTCTGACGGTAAAGGCGCAAATTCAAGAAGCCAATTCTAAAACCGGAGTAGTCACCGCTCGCGGTAACGTAGAAATGTTTTATCCCGCCCGGAAAATCCAAGCAACAGCCGCTCAAGCCCAATACTTTAGCCGCGAACGCAGAATTGTTTTAAGTGGCAATGTCTATGTATTGCAAGAAGGGAACAGCATTCAGGGAGAAAATATTACTTATTTAATTGATGAAGGAAGATTTATCGCTACCCCCAAAACTAACGGACAGGTAGAGTCAATTTATATTATTAGCGATCCAAACCCCACCACCGCACCCCAAGCCGCCCCGGCAACTCCAAGCTTTAACCCCAAAAACACCGTTAACAAGAAATAATGAAAATTCTCCTAGAGAATATTCATAAGTCCTACGGTAAGCGCCCAATTGTCAATCACGTTAGTCTTTCCGTAGCGCAAGGAGAAGTTGTAGGGTTGTTAGGTCCCAATGGCGCGGGCAAAACCACAACTTTTTATATTGCTACAGGCTTAGAAAGACCAAATCAAGGGAAAGTATGGCTTGATGATCGCGATATTACTTCCTTACCCATTCACAAACGAGCGCGGTTAGGAATTGGTTATTTAGCCCAAGAAGCCAGCATTTTTCGGCAATTGAGCGTCGCTGAGAATATTTTGCTCGTGCTAGAGCAAACAAACGTACCGCGTCGGGAGTGGCAAGGACGATTGCATAATTTGCTACGAGAGTTTCGGTTAGAAAGTGTCGCTCAAACTAAAGGTATCCAAGTGTCGGGGGGTGAAAGAAGACGCACGGAACTTGCTAGAGCCTTAGCCGCCGGGAGCGAAGGACCAAAATTTTTGTTATTAGATGAACCTTTTGCTGGGGTAGATCCGATCGCTGTAGCCGAAATTCAGACGATGGTAAAAAAATTACGCGATCGCCAAATCGGAATTTTAATTACCGATCACAATGTCAGGGAAACTCTGGCGATTACTGACAGAGCTTATATTATGCGCGAAGGACAAATTCTTGCTTCTGGTAACGCGGAAGAACTTTATAGCAATCCTCTTGTTCGTCAATACTACTTGGGTAGTAATTTCCAAGCCTAAAAATTCAAAACTTATGAATAGCTATAAGTCTCTCACATCGTTTATTCCCATGCCGTCGGTAATGGATCGCTACATCGCCAGCGAACTATTAGCGCCGTTTTTGTTTGGGGTGGGAGCTTTTTCGTCAGTGGGGGTAGCGGTTGGCATTTTGTTTGACTTGGTACGGAAAATAGTCGAGACGGGGTTGCCAATTGCGATCGCATCTCAGGTATTTTTGCTCAATTTGCCAGCTTTTATTGTCCTAGCTTTTCCCATGTCTACATTGCTTGCTACTTTGATGACTTATAGCCGTCTTTCTAGCGATAGCGAACTTATCGCCTTGCGCAGCAGTGGTGTAAGTATTTACAGATTGGTTCTCCCGGCGGTGGTTTTGAGTTTTGTCGTTACTGGGATAACTTTTTTCTTCAACGAACAAATGGTTCCTGCTGCCAACTACCAAGCTACTCAGACCTTGCAAAGTGCTTTGAAGCAAGATAAACCGATCTTGCAAGATCAAAATATTTTCTACCCAGAATATAAAGAAATTAAACAGCCAAATGGGGAGAAAATAAAGATTTTGTCTCGGTTATTTTACGCTGATAAGTTTGACGGGCAACAAATGCAAGGATTAGTAATTGTCGATCGCTCGGAGGAAGGTGTAAATCAAATTTTGGTGTCCGATTCGGCGGCTTGGAATCGTTTGCAAAATATTTGGGACTTTTTTAATGGCACTATTTATTTAGTTGCCCCCGATAGTTCTTACCGCAATATTGTCCGCTTTGAACACCAACAATTGCAATTACCGCGTACAGCGTTAGACTTAGCGTCAAAAGGGCGAGATTTTGGGGAAATGAATATTGCTCAAGCTAGTGAAAGATTAGAACTTTTGCGTTTGAGTGGAGATGAAAAAAAAATTCGCAAGCTCAAAGTCCGCATTCAAGAAAAAATTTCTTTACCTTTTGTCTGTATTGTGTTTGGCTTAGTGGGGGCGGCTTTAGGAACCAACCCCCAACGAGCGGGAAAAGCCAAAGCGACAAGCTTCGGCATTAGTATAGTGTTAATTTTTAGTTACTACTTACTTAGCTTTATTAGCAGCGCCCTCGGTGTGAGTGGCGTGCTTTCGCCAATTATGTCAGCTTGGTTGCCTACAGCTTTTGGATTAACTGCTGGGGGACTATTGCTAGTACGAGCGGCTAGGTGAGCTACAGGCACGGCTTTATTTGCTAAAAGCGCTAATAATTGCGTCGGCAAATTCCGAACACTTGAGCGGCTCTACTGGTGGCTCCATCAATCGCGCCAAATCGTAAGTAACATGACCGCTAGCTATAGCGTCGCCAATCCCTTTTTTAATCAAGTCGGCGGCTTCTTGCCACCCCATATATTCCAGCATCATTACCGCCGAAAGAATTACAGATCCTGGGTTAACTCGATCTAATCCAGCGTGTTTGGGCGCTGTGCCGTGAGTTGCTTCAAAAATAGCGCAGCTATCGCCAATATTTGCCCCTGGTCCCATTCCCAAGCCCCCGACAACGGCGGCGGCGGCATCCGACAAGTAATCGCCGTTGAGGTTCATTGTTGCCAAAATTGAATACTCGTCTGGTCTAGTCTGCAATTGTTGGAAAATACTGTCAGCGATGCGATCGTTGACCATAATTTTATCTTTCCACTGCCCGTTGCCGTGAGTTGCCCAAATTTGGCTCAGTACAGCTTCTACTTCCTGGCAAATTTGGCTCTGCTTTTCTGGGGTTAAAGAGTTATAACCGGGTTCAATTAGCCTCGCGTTAGCTTCTAAACTAATTTGGGCGTTGCTTTCTTTATTACCTAAAATCCACGATTCCCGCTCGGTGACGCAATCAGCGCGAAACTCGGTTGTTGCTAGTTCATATCCCCAATCGCGGAAAGCTCCTTCGGTGTATTTCATAATATTGCCCTTATGCACCAAAGTTACCATTTGCTTGGATTTTGGCAGCCTTAAGGCGTGTTTTAGCGCCCGCCGGACTAAACGCTGGGAACCATGCTTGCTAATTGGTTTGATGCCAATGCCTGAATCTAAAGGAATTTGCTTTTTACCGTGTTCGGGAGTCGCGGGGATCAGATCTTCATTGAGAATTTTGATTAAGCGAGTACCGATTTCGCTGCCTTGTTTCCACTCAATTCCTAAATAAATATCTTCGGTATTTTCTCGATAAATAATTACATCCAATTTCTCAGGATATTTGTGCGGTGACGGCGTACCGGGATAATACCGACAAGGACGGACGCAAGAGTATAGATCGTTAATTTGTCTTAATGCCACGTTTAGCGACCGAATCCCACCGCCTACAGGCGTAGTTAAAGGTCCTTTGATTGCAATACCGTACTCTTTAATTGCTGCAAGGGTATCTTCAGGCAAATACTGATAAGTGCCGTACTGTTCGCAAGCTTCGTCTCCAGCGTAGACTCTAAACCAGCTAATTTCTCGCTTGCCATTGTAGGCTTTTGCTACTGCCGCATCAATTACCTTTTGACTAGCTGGCCAAATATCGACTCCCGTACCATCGCCGCGAATAAAAGGAATAATTGGGTTATCTGGAACTATTGGTTCGCCGTTATTAAAAGTGACCTGAGAACCTGTAGTCGGAGGAGCAATCTTTTCGTACATTGTTAGCGAAACTCCCAGTAATTAAATTAGATTTTAGCTTTGGACACAATTTCCACCTACTAAGGTAGTTTGTCGCTGACCCAAATGAAAACATACAGCAGTTTAACCAATTAATTATGTTTGTTTTAACCGCTTTCCGCACCGCAGCACTCAATTTTTTGCTCAATTAGGCAAAAGTCAAAACTTGGAGCGCCAGCCTTTATAAATGCGGACGTGCGATCGCACGCTCAGTATAGTTAAATTAAAGATCGCCTATAACCGCACATCTCAGTAAAGGGTATGACTAATTCCCCCACCGCTCCCCACCAGCAGAGTGACATTTTTTCTGCTCTTTGCTTGCAGTTAACTACTGGTTCAGAGAAAATACAGCAGCAAGCAATCTCCCAACTAGCTGATTTTGGCAATGATGGCGAAAAAGCTTTGATGGAGTTTTTGCAGCAACGTCAACCAAACTCTCCAACTTGGATTGATGGTAATGTTTACCAAATTCTTGCTCGCCGTGACTCTCCCCTAGCCCAGGAATTTCTTCAAACTAATTTTCCTCGTGGCATTGTTCCTCTTAAATCCGCAAGGGATATTGACTATACCCAACTACAAAAATTGCTGATTAGCCAAGACTTTCAAGCTGCCGATAGCCTAACTTTGCGTTTGCTATGTCAGTTAGCTGGAACTGCCGCCATTGAGCGAAAATGGTTGTACTTCACAGAAGTTGATAATTTTCCACCTGTCGATCTGCATACTATTAATACTCTCTGGTTAGTTTTTTCTGAAGGTAAGTTTGGTTTTTCCGTTCAGCGCGAAATCTGGCTAGCTGTGGGTAAAAATTGGGAAAAACTATGGGTGCAAATCGGTTGGAAAAGTGGCAACAACTGGACTCGCTACCCCAACGAATTTACTTGGGATCTTACAGCTCCTAAAGGTCACTTGCCTTTATCTAATCAATTGCGCGGTGTGCGGGCGATTTTTTCTTTGCTGTCTCACCCAGCTTGGAATACTACCACCACTAAAGATTAGCTTTAACATCTCCCAAAAAACCATTCTCTACAAAAGAGCAAAAATTTTCATCAACTAACGGCAATTTAGCTTGATTGCCTTCAAAATCGAGCCTAGCAGAGGTCAAATTTTAATGGAGGGAATAACTTTATAACAATTTATACGAACGATGTTCGTCTTGGCTAAATTTAGGGAATCTTAAGAATAATAGATTGGCTGTAAAGATGAGTCTAGATAAGATACACATTGTTCGGCGCGTGTCAAGGTAGGAATAAGTCATGGTAGAACCTGGAGATAGGCTAGTTGGTCGATTAGTCAATTCGGGAAATGTGATGGTGGAGAAAGAACAACAAAGACTAAAAGCATTGTCAGAGTTAGGATTGCTCCAAGCACAAACGATCCCAGTTTTTGAGGAAGCAACTCAAACGGCGGCAGAATTGTTAGATGCGCCAATTTGTATATTGGGGGTGGTGGATCGTCGCCACCACTTATTTAAGTCCGCCGTAGGGTTATCGCGGCTGGGATTGATGAACAAAATTGCTCAAGAGCGCCAGCTACCAAGAGCAGAATCATTTTGCAACTATGTAGTAGAAACTCACCAAGTTTTGGCGCTCGACGATACGCTACTATCTCCAGATTTTGCCCAAAAAATTTGGGTGGAGCAATACGGTATTCGTGCTTACTTAGGAGTACCTTTAATTGATGCTCAGGGAAACTGTTTAGGTGCGATCGCAATTATGGAGCAGTCGCCGCGTTCTTTTACTCATAAAGATATCCAAAGTCTAGAAATTATTGCTCGTTGGAGCATGAGCGAGTTTGAACGTCAATGGCTCAATACCAAATCTAGCCAAGAATCATTCAACAATTGTCCTGCCAATTCCTCTGCTATCGAGCGAGAGTTACTCACAAAATCAATATTAGACGACGTAAAAGTTAAAGCCGATTTAACCAATAATTCGCTACCTACTCCCAAAAAAATCGTGTTTTCGGGGGATTTTGTCACCGAAACCTTAAATGTCAAGCTAGAGCTATTAGAGCAGCTAATCCAAGAACTCCGTACCCCTTTAACATCAATTTTAGGCATGGCGACGGTATTGAGTCGGGAAATTTATGGTCCGCTCCTGAGTAAACAAAAAGAATATCTAGAGATTATTCAAAAAAGCGGTCGATACTTGCTATCGCTAGTCAACGAAATTTCTGAACTAGGAACTATAACTAGCAAAATTGAAGACCTCGATCTAGCTACAGTAGATATTGAAATGCTCTGCCAGCAAGTCATCCATAGTTTAGAAGAAGGAGCCAAACGCAAAGAACAACAAATTCGTTTATCTATCGAACGCGATCGCCCTCGTGCTTGGATCATAGATAAAGAAAAAATTAGGCACCTTTTGTACCACTTGCTCTTTAGCGTAGTTCAGTCTGCTACTACTAGCAGTATTATTCGCGTTCATGTTTTTAGCTCTATAGAGGGTAAAAAAATTGCCATTTCAGTTTCCCATCCTTGGCTTGGAGATGGTTTGACTGACGTTGAGCCAGTATTTGCGCGGTTAACGGGACTTAATAATTCTCAATTTTCTGCCAGCGACGCGCCAACAATTGCCAATCGTGCCAGTAGCGCCAACCTACTAACGCCACGATACGAAGACTTTATGTTGCCAACAGATGACGATTGCTCCTTAGAAGCAGTAGATAGTCTAGATGCGGAGGTAGTACAGAGTGGAAACCGCATTTCCAAGCAATTGTACTCCCTTAGCGATCTGCGTCTGTCTTTAAGTTGTTATTTGGCGCAATTGCATGGCGGGGAACTATCGATTGAATTGACCCCAGATGCTGGCTATCGTTATCTATTAAATCTGCCCAACTTGGAGATGTTAAAAACCAATCCCTAGCTACTAATTGTGATTTTTATGGATAATAAGCTTTAACACTGTCCTTAATAGTTTTGAGGCTAGATTGAGTTTGGAGTAAATTACTTGCACTGCTCCTTTGGTCTAGTTCCAGCTTTTTTTCTTTATGAATTCAATTTGGCAACAATTTACTTTAGGCAATTTGCACCTACAA
Organism: Aliterella sp. E5.1; assembly: GCF_057473825.1. Classification (NCBI taxonomy): domain Bacteria; kingdom Bacillati; phylum Cyanobacteriota; class Cyanophyceae; order Chroococcidiopsidales; family Aliterellaceae; genus Aliterella; species Aliterella sp. E5.1. Next base: position 42,568 of record NZ_JBYCCV010000018.1, on the reverse strand, counting down.
CATTGGCAAAATGCCAGCTACCTGCACCGTCCTGTCGGACTACTAGGCAAATGGCGACACAGCAGTTGGTTGATGCAATGGGCGGAACCGTTGGGGGCATTATTAGTTAGTTTGGTAATCGGACTAGCACCTTTTGTCTCTAACGATTTAGTAAAAGTATTGCTGCTTGCCTGTGCTAGTTTTTGGATGCTGCTAACAGTCGCAGACGATGCCAAAACTAAAGCTACGCCAATTCATTGGTTAGTATTGCTGTATTGGGCAATTGCGACGGTTGCAACGGCTTTGTCTCCAGTCAAAGCCGACGCTTTTGCGGGACTAATGAAGCTAACTTCTTATTTATTGCTATTTGCCTTATCAGCGCGGGTGATGAGAATTTCTAAGCTGCGTTCGATAATAATTGGCGTTTATCTCCATGTCGCTCTAATTGTCAGCGTGTATGGCGTGCAGCAATGGTTTGATAAAGTAGAACCTCTGGCAACTTGGAATGACCCAACTTCAACCCAAGCAACGGCGACGCGGGTTTATAGTTATTTAGGCAATCCCAACTTACTTGCTGGCTACTTGCTACCAGCATTAATTTTAAGTTTGGTAGCTATATTTGTTTGGCAGAGGTGGACGGCAAAAGCTTTAGCTCTCACCATGTTTTTAGTTAATGCTGCTTGCTTGGCTTTTACTGGTAGTCGCGGCGGTTGGATTGCGACGGTAGTAGCAATTGTGGCAGTAGTATTTTTGCTCCACCAGTGGTGGGCGAATTATTTACCGCGTTTTTGGCGGCTTTGGTCGATCCCGATATTTATTGGTACTTTTGCTGTGTTGTTATTAGCGGCAATAGTTTTAAGTGAATCGTTGCGCGATCGCGTTTTAACTATTTTTGCGGGTAGAGGTGACAGCAGCAACAATTTCCGCCAAAATGTTTGGGCAGCAGTAATTGAGATGATTCGCGATCGCCCAATTTTGGGTATAGGTCCGGGGAACAATGCTTTTAATAAAATTTATCCTCTCTACCAACGTCCTCGCTTTACTGCTTTAAGTGCTTATTCTGTACTGCTAGAAATTGCTGTAGAAACGGGTTTTGTTGGTTTGGGGTGTTTCTTATGGTTACTGGTAGTAACCTTGAATCAAGGCTGGGTGCAAATAATGCGGCTGCGGCAAACTAGAAGTCGTGAAGGCTTTTGGCTAATTGGGGCGACTGCAATTATTATTGGGATGCTGGCTCATGGAGCGGTAGACACGGTTTGGTATCGTCCGGAGATTAATACAGTTTGGTGGTTAATGGTAGCGCTAATTGCTAGTTTTTACCCCACTTCTGCCGTGGAATCGAACTTAAAACTTACAGCGAAGGAACAAGTAAGCTAAGGCGCTTATTCGCTCGTTACTCTATCGCGCAATATTTTTGACAAGTGTTTTCTATGCAATATTCTTCTGTGTCGTTGGCAGGTCAAACAGTTTTAGTTACAGGCGCTAGTGGTTTTATTGGCGAACATTTGTGCGCTCGGCTTGTCTCTAAGGGTGCAGAAGTCCACGGAATTTCTCGCAGCGAACAGTTATCTAGTTCGATACGCTGGTGGCAGGGAGATGGGTCAAATCTAGAAGATATGCGGCGCATCTTAACGGCGGTCAAGCCCGATGTAATTTTTCACCTAGCAAGTTATGTGTCTGGCGATCGCAGTCTCAAAGCTGTACTGCCAACCTTGCATAGCAACTTAATTAGTACGGTTAATTTGCTAACTCTAGTTGCCGAGATCGGGTGTCGGCGGGTAGTTTTGGCAGGCTCCTTAGAAGAACCATCGGGGGATATGGCGATCGCGTCTTCGCCTTATGCGGCGGCTAAGTGGTCTGCAAGCGTTTATACGCAAATGTTTCATCAACTTTATCAAGTGCCGGTGGTTGGGACGCGACTGTTTATGGTGTATGGTCCTGCTCAAAAGGATTTAAATAAGCTAATTCCTTACGTGACGCTTTCGCTGTTGCGGGGCGAAGCACCGAAATTAAGTAGTGGTATGCGTCAGGTAGATTGGATTTATGTTAGCGATGTCGTAGACGGTTTGATGGCGGCGGCTCAAACTGTAGGGGTCGAGGGCGAAAACTTTGAGTTGGGTTCCAGTAAGTTAACTCCAATTTCAACGGTGGTCGATTGCCTCAACCAGTTAATCGATCCTAGTATCCAACCTTTATTTGGCGCTTTACCTGATCGCCCTATGGAACAAGTTCGTACCGCCAATATCGCCAGTGCGATCGCACTGTTGGGGTGGCATCCTCAAATTTCCCTAGAAGATGGATTAGCGCAAACCGTTGCCTGGTATGCGGCTCATTGAGTCTGTTCGTGCTATTTAATAGGAAGCGCTGGGTATGCTTTTAGATTAGTTTCTCAGCTAGGCACATAATTAATTAACCCCAATCCTGATAATAGTTGCACTACTAGCAACACAGCGATCGCACCATTTAAGGTTTAAATCCACAACCAAAATACAATTGTAAATATTTTTATTTTAACTTACTCTTTTTCGTACATTTGTTTGTGCTTTGCAAGTAATTGGAGGTACTTTTGATTTGTTTTTGCTTCCATCCACTTTACTTTAAATATTGCCGCCGATTCCGCTTTGGTAGGATCTACTTCATTGGGTAAAATATCTTGCCTTGCTGCCATTACTGCGGCTTTTGTTGTTTCTTTTTGGGGATTTTGCTTGTATTTTCTGCCGCTTTTATGATTTGCATACCTGCGCGATCGCGTATAACCCATTTGAATAAATTTCCGTGCCATATCTGCGCCTACAAAATCATCTTTGGCGAGATAATCTAAAAACATCTCATAGATTTTTTCGCTTGAATTCTTGGCAATTTCAGGATTTTTAAATCGCCAATAAGGCAGAATTTCTGACTTGTAGGGTTCTACCAAAAGTACGCCCTGTTCACCTTTACCAACTCGATAAAGATCGGGGCGATCGCGAAAATTAATATTTTTAAAATCTAGGGAATAATCAAAAGGTAGCATATATAAAAATTAGAGACGTTAGTTGCAACGTCTCTAGAAAATAATTGTTAAAAACCTATAAAACTAATCTTTCCCAGTAACTTTATCGGCTACTTTTTCTACGCCTTCTACAGCTTTTTCAATGATGTTTTCCCCAGGATTTTCTTTTCTATATTCCTTCAAGTTTTCCTCAAAGACTTTATCTGGATTTTTCTCGGCTTCCAATTGTTCTTCATAAGCTCGTTCGCGATCGCTTACTGACTGACTTTGCTTGTCCAAGTTTTCTTGCTCAATCAGTTTTTGGTTAGGAGTTGCGGCAAAACTTGGCTGACTGCTAATAGCAAAGCTAGAGATACTAATAAACCCAACTAGCAAAACTACGACAATTTTCTTGAAAAAAGTTGCTAAAACTTGCTGCATAAAAGATTGCTCCTTGTTTTTCTTGATTTGTTTAGAGGAAATTAGTACCAATAGGCACTCAAATCCCAAGTTAAAAATTCAAAACTGACAAGCATCCTACGCAACAAATGTTACCCGCGCCTACTATCCAAAGATACATTCGGTCGCCAGGCAGTTGTAGCGAGGTACACCTCAGATAAAGGCTACAACTGCCCAAAAATGGGGTTATTTAACCTTAAGCATCATCTAGGGCGGCAATTCCAGGAAGTTCTTTACCTTCAAGCAACTCCAAACTAGCACCACCACCTGTAGAAATATGACTCATTTGGTCAGCAAGCCCTACTTTTTCTACCGCCGCTACCGAATCACCACCACCAATAATAGTCGCAGCGCCCTTTTTGGTCAGTTCAGCTAAGGCATAAGCGATCGCTTCTGTGCCTTTAGCGAATTTGTCAAACTCAAATACGCCCATCGGCCCATTCCAAATTACGCTCTTACAATCAGCCAAAGCTGCTTGAAACGTTTTAATGGAGTCAGGACCAATATCTAAACCCATACCATCATCGGGAATGCTATCAATACTTACAGTTTGAGCATTAGCATCGGCGGCAAACTTATCTGCTACAACTACATCGGTAGGCAATAGTAGAGATACGCCGCGCTCTTTTGCCTTAGCTTCCAAAGACTTAGCAAGTTCTAGCTTGTCTTCTTCTACCAAAGACTTACCAACACTGATTCCCCGCGCCTTGTAAAAGGTAAAAATCATGCCTCCACCAAGCAGCAACTTGTCACACTTATCGATCAAAGTTTCAATTACGCCAATTTTACTAGAAACTTTAGAGCCGCCAATAATTGCGGCTAAAGGGCGCTGAGGATTTTCAATCGCATTTTGCAAGTATTGCAACTCTTTTTCGATCAAATAGCCAGCCACCGAAGGACTCAGGTAGTGAGTTACGCCTTCTGTCGAAGCATGAGCGCGGTGTGCTGTACCAAAAGCGTCATTTACATACACATCAGCATTAGCAGCTAGTTGTTTAGCAAATTCAGGATCGTTTTTTTCTTCTTCGGGATGGAAGCGGACATTTTCTAGCAATAGCACTTGACCATTTTGCATCGATCCAACTTTGCTTGTAACTTCCTCGCCGATACAGTCATCACATTTAATGACTTCTTGACCGAGTAATTCGGACAAACGTTTAGCCACAGGAATCAAGCGCAATTTATCATCTACACCCTTGGGACGACCGAAGTGGCTTGCTAAAATTGTTTTAGCACCTTTCTGCATTAAGTCCTGAATGGTAGGTAGTGCTGCCCGAATCCGAGTATCATCAGTAATGTTGCCTTGGTCATCCAAAGGCACGTTAAAATCTACTCGAACAAGGGCGCGTTTGCCAGACAAATCGGAAGACGACAAATTTGCTAAAGTTTTTTTGGACATGGGTTTAATCTTCTAGAGCGCGTTTGTATTTTGGTATTCAAATGTTTAGCACCGTCCACATTTTACCGGAGTGAGGTATCGTAGGTATCTACTGATGTTTAAGACTGTTTTATTTCCCATTGATCGCAGCCGAGAAACCCAAGAAGCAACCGAAGTTGTTGTTAATGTTGTTCAGCAATATCACAGCCGCTTGGTGCTGCTATCGGTGATCGAATCGCCAAGCGAAGAATCTCTAGGCGAACAAGTAATGACTTCCCCAGAAGCCGTAGCCCAGTTGTTGCAAAATGCCCAAGCTTTATTTAGTCAGCAAGGGATACAGGCGGAAGTTTTGGAAAGAGCAGGCAAACCTGCTTTTACAATTTGTGATGTCGCCGACGAAGTTGAAGCAAACTTGATTGTTATGGGCTGTCGAGGGCTGGGATTGACCGAAGATGGAGCCTCAGAAAGCGTTACCAACCGAGTAATTAACCTTTCTCCTTGTCCCGTTTTAGTAGTTCCGTAATAATGTTCAAAGCGATCACAATTCTATAGCTGGAGTATATGTGTTAACAGTAATAAAGTTGTTGCTTTTCTTAAAGATCTAGATAATAAAAGTATGACAACTCCTTCCATCCAGTGGTATCCCGGTCACATTGCTAAGGCGGAAAAAGCGCTCAAAGAGCAGCTAAAACTTGTAGATGTAGTTTTAGAGGTGCGAGATACGCGCATCCCGTTAGCAACTCATCATCCCCAAGTCCAAGAATGGATAGGTAGCAAGGCGCGGGTTTTAGTATTAAATCGCTTAGATATGATTTTGCCTCCTGCTCAACAAGCTTGGATGAAGTGGTTTAGACAACAGGGAGAAGATCCTTATTTTACAGACGCGCAAGCAGGTAAAGGCATAACCGCCGTAGCTAAAGCTGCTCAAATGGCAGGGGTAGAACTCAATCAAAGGCGACAACAGCGCGGAATGTTGCCTCGTCCCGTCCGAGCGGTAGTAATTGGATTTCCCAACGTCGGCAAATCGGCGTTGATTAATCGCTTACTAAATCGGCGAGTTGTAGAAAGTGCGGCGCGGGCGGGGGTAACTCGCCAATTGCGTTGGGTACGAATTTCTGACCAACTAGAATTATTAGATGCTCCGGGAATTATCCCAATTAAATTAAATAATCAACTAAATGCGTTCAAATTAGCTATTTGCGATGATATTGGCGATGCTTCCTACGACAATCAACGAGTAGCAATAGTTTTGATCGATTTGCTGCAACAATTAGCCCTCAACTCGGCTAATTTGCTACCAAGTAATCCTCTATATGCGCGGTATGACCTTGATTTTGCCGATATGACCGCAGAAGATTATTTAGTGGCGTTAGCGCAAAAGCGTCATCAAGGAGATGTAGAGCGTACCGCAAGACAGATGTTAACAGATTTTCGTAAAGGCGCATTAGGCGCGATCGCTCTGGAAGTACCACCAGAAATATAAAATTTTCCCAAGATAGCTGGGTTTGAGGCAATAGATAGGATTCTTTAAATAATTACAGACAAATATGTCGTAATTTTATTGCTAGTCCTTGATTACTCAAGAAAATATTTTATGTTCAAGTTTCGTCAAGTAGCGATTGCTCTTATTGGACTGTCCACATTGGCTATGGTTATAGGAGTAGACGTACTCGCTCAGTCTAGTAATGTTCCCAAATTGGTTGTAGCAAGTTCAAGTTTCCTCAGTCCGCTAGTAGAGTTATTTGGGGATGTTTCGGTTGGTGAAAAAAGCTTTGTTGCCTCAAACACTATTTTAAGTGCTGAACCCGGCACTAAAATTTGTATTGGCAATGAAACAAACTTGCAAGACAATATTCACTTCATATCATCACGCAATGCTGCCGCTCCTGTTTCTGCTTGCAGTGCAAAGTCAAGTAGTACCCAAAATAAAGTTAGTATTGCTCACCAAGCAGTAATTAAAAATTCCAAGTTAGGCAACTTCAATTTTATTGGTTTTAGAGCGCGGATTACTAATAGCACTCTGGAAGATGGTGTATTTGTTCTGCACGGTGCTACAGTTACGGGGGTAACAATTCCCAAAGATCGCATTGTGCCAATTGGAGCTAAAATTACAACTCAAGCTCAAGCTGATGCCCTAAAACCCAAAGCCGAAGCTAACTCTAAGTTTCAAAATGAAGTATTAGAAGTTAATGAAGAATTCGCCGAGCATTACAACGAGCTATATCAAGAAAAAGGCTACGATGGGGTAACGGGTGTAAGTGCTGCACCAAAAACTTCTTGGAACCCTAAACCCGTAGCACCAACAATAGGCAAAAATGTACAAATGGAAGAATTTGCCCGAATTGTTGGCGATGTGCGATTAGGTGCTAATAGTAAAGTTGGTCAACGGACATCAATTCGCGCCGATGAAGGTGCGCCAATTATTATTGGTAACAATGCCAAAATTGAAGATCGGGTAACTTTTCACGCTCTTAAAGGCACAAATATTAAGATTGGCAATAATCTCGATACTGACGATAATATTGTTTTTCACGGGCCTTTAGAAGTTGGCAATAACCTAACTATCGGTGACGATGCGGTATTGTTCAAATCAAAAGTAGGAAATAATGTAACCATCGGTGCGGGTGCGGTAGTCGCAGACGTAACTTTGCGCGATCGCACAATTGTCCCTGATAATGCGCTAATTACGACCCAAGCTCAAGCTGATAAACTGCAACGAGTACAGCGTTAAGGTAAAGCAATGAGTCGGACTAATGGGTATATTATTGGTCGTCGAGATTTTTTAAAGCTAAGCAGTGGCGCTATGGTGGCTCTTGGCAGTACATTAACGCAAGTTCCCGCCGCCTTTGCCCAAGAAACCAGTATCCAGCCTATTAGTCCGGCTTTGGCGCTCCAAGAGCTTATAGAGGGCAATAGAAGGTTTGTCCAAGACAAAAGGCTTAATCCGCACCAATTGCGATCTCGTTTAGCAGAAATTGCCACGGCGCAACATCCTTTTGCTTCAATTCTTAGCTGCGCTGATTCGCGCCTCCCGGCGGAAATAGTTTTTGATGCTGGTTTGGGAGATTTGTTTGTCGTCAGGATTGCTGGAAATGTCGTTAGTCCTAGAGTTATGGGCAGTTTGGAGTATTCTACAAAAATACTCGGCTCTCAACTCATTGTCATTTTAGGTCATGAAAGGTGCGGAGCAGTCACCACCGCCGTTGAAGGTACGACTGTGGAGGGAGAAATAGGTACTTTTGTAGAAGATATTAAGCCTGCGGTGGCGAGGGTAAAAAATAGTGATGGCGATCGCATTAATAATGCCGTAATTGCCAACGTGCAGTATCAACTTGAAGTATTAAATAAGTCTAAGCTGTTGAGTGCTTTAGTTACCGCAGGCAAACTACAACTTGTTGGTGGGCGCTACGATTTGGATACGGGCGAAGTCACGATTGTATAATTAAACCCATATCTTGCAAGCCTTGACGTAACTGTTGCGCCGCAACGGGGTTTTGCTCGTCGTGCAAAGCAATTGCTTTATTAAAGGCGGCTAAACTATCACCTACTAAACCAGCTTTTAATAAGACTACGCCCAAATTTTGATAAGCCTCGGCGTAACTTGGATTAATGGCGATCGCTTTATTGTAAGCTGCGATCGCCTCTGTTAAGTTTCCCATTGCTTTTAGTGTCAATCCGAGGTTGTAGTAACCCGTAGCAAAATTAGCATCAATTTCTACTGCTTTTTGAAAAGCATTTTTAGCGGCGATTAAGTCTCCGGTGGCTCGTTTCAAAGCGCCCAGATTATTGTAAGCGCCTAGCTTGAGCATTTCGTATACATTACAAGCAATTGCCCTTTGATAATGTGCGATCGCGCTTTGAGGTACTTTGAGGCGGTTATAGGCAATTCCTAAATGATAGTGAAGTTCGTATTCGATATCTGCGCTAACATCTTTTGACTGCAATCCTCGTTCTAATAACTCCATACCTTTGGGAATTAGATCTTGTTCGATATACAAAGCACCCAACTTGCTGCAAACATAAGGATCTTGAGGATGAGCAGCTAAAAAGCCCTCCATAGCAGTTCTTGCTTTGGCAAACTTATTTAATGAACTAATTGCATTTTTTTGATAGCCAATGTGATCGATCGCAACTCCAGGCAAATTGCCGATTTTCCAGTGCGGTTCTCGGTCTAAAATTAGCGTCATGCTGTCATCTACTAGCGCGTGATAAGGACGAGAAAAATAAATGTTGGGGTGAAAGCGAAACAAACGAGAAACCAAAGAGTAAGGAGAACTTGCCGCACCCACTTCCAAACGCAGTAAATTAATTAGTAAATAGGCTTCGTTTTCGATTGCTTGCTTGAGGCTAGGGACAATTTCTGGTACTAATACTTCATCCGCGTCTAATACCAATACCCAATCGCCTTGAACGTACTTTAGCGCCTCGTTGCGCGCTGCGCTAAAGTCATTGCACCACTGATAGTCGTAGACCTTAGCGCCGAAACTTTGAGCAATTTCTTTGGTGCGATCGCTTGAACCTGTGTCTAGCAAAACTATCTCATCTACTACACCCTTGACGCTACTTAAGCATTTGGGTAAAGCTGATTCTTCATTGAGAGCGATCGCGCAGAGACTAAGTTTCATAGTTTAAGATATTTTTTCAATGCTCAAACTACTATAAATAATAATTTTATTTCGAACAGATCGTTTAGCTGCGTAAAGAGATCGATCTGCATTACGAATTAAAGCTTCCTCAGACTCTCCATCTTTTGGGAAAGTTGCAAGTCCGCCGCTAACTGTTACATTAATTGGCTGTTCTTTGTTATCAATAGGTAGAGGATAAGCTGCAATTAATTGACGGATTCGTTCGGCTACTGAGTACGCAATAGAGCTTGAAGTTTCTGGTAAAATTATTACAAACTCCTCTCCCCCGTAACGTGCTACTCGATCTAAGTCTCGAAACTCTTGCTTGAGCAAAGCAGCAATTATCCGTAAAGCTTCATCTCCCGCTTGATGACCGTAGGTGTCATTTAGTTTTTTAAAGTGGTCAATATCTAATAGCAGCAAAGTAAAACAATGACTATAACGCTGAGAACGTTCTAACTCATTTTTTAGCTGTAAATTGAACTCGCGGCGATTGCATACTCCGGTTAGCTCATCTATGATTGCTAGATTTTTGAGTGCCTTTTGACTTTGTTCTAGCTTTTGCGTCATGAGATTAAATGCTACTGCTAATTGTCCTAGTTCATCTTGATTTTCTAGAAAGATGCGATAAGAAAAATCCCCATTGCCTAAGTTCGCTACTCCTTTTTCTAGGACTTTCAACGGGCGTAAGATCGAGTTAATGACACTCGCGCTAGTTAGTACAGCCATACCTCCACCCAACAAAAATGAGATCGCAACTGTCACCCTCACTTGTTGTTTAGCCTTCTTAGCCTGATATAAATTCTCAGCCGTTTGGAGATGGGTAAGTAGCGCATACAACTGATTGAGTCTGCTAACAGCTTGAAAATTGCGCTCGTAAAAGCTTTCTGCTGCTTGAACAGCACGGGGATTGCTAGCAGGATTAGGATAACTAAAGATACTTTGACCGATTGCCAAAGCTTGCTGCCATTCTTTGCGGCTGGCTTGGAGCAGTATTTGTTTTTCTGGTAAATCAGAAGGTATGGTAAGGAGTTCTGCAAAGGTTCGATCTATTTCTTGACTGGTGCGGACAAAGCGGAGGCGATCGCTATAGTCGCCCTTAGCCAAGTAATTTTTAACTGGATTTGAGGTGGCAACAATTAAAGATTCTAGATTTGTGACCGGAAATAGCTCCTCCAAAGCTTGATTTTCTGTTTTTTCAAAAGCACTGATGCCTTGTTCCAAGTAGAAAAGTACACCTCCTGCTAGTACCAATAAAGGCACAAACATAGCTCCCATGGCGATCGCTAAACGGGTTTTTACCGATGACTTGTGTAAGTTAGGTAGCTTCATTTGTAACTAAGGCAAGATAGTCTTATCTAGTCTTCCCTTTATTTGAGTGATGTGAACCAGTGTTTTTACCCAAATGATTATTTAAGTTCGCACACTTGATTGCTATCAATTGGGGTATTTGAGTCAACTATTGCTGTAACTGTATAACAATTTGAGTCTTTAAGATTACCTGTAAGCGTGCTAGGGAAAGTCAGAGCAGAGCCATTGTATATTTCTGTATCAACCCCATTTACACGCTGAACGAGCTTAAAAGTTACTCCTTGAGCAGCACCCGTCCACGTCCAAGATAGATCCATTGTATCGGTACTAGGCGATCGCGTCCCGGATAAAGTTAAAGGCTCAGTAGTAGCATAACCACTCAGCCTTGAAACAGCCTTGCTGGCAATATTGTAAGCCGTTGCATTCGGACCTCTGCCACGTAAATAAAGATCTACTTTTAGTCTCTCCGTACAGGCATAAAATCCTCCACTACCAGAAAGCACGGCGGGCGGCGTGCAATTGGTTGGGTTGATATTAATATCAGAAATAGCATCAACAAAAATATCGCTGGCTACAGGATTGCTACAGGGGTCGATAATTCCATAGTTATTCGGGATACGTCCGTAGCGGTTGATTACTTTTGGATCTAGCCATACTCCCGTATTAGCACGAATATCGTAAATAATGCGATCGTAGTTGCTAGGTGAAGGAGGTGCAAACCCTCCATTATCTGGGCTATTGGCAGGACAAACCCCAGGAGGATCGTTGATGGGGATTTCTAGGTACAAAACGATAGTTCCATAATCGCCTAGATCTGAAAGTTCAAGCCCAGAACTTACAACAACATCATCAAGAGTTACTGTTGTCCCATTAGCTGCGGTAGTAGCGGTAAAATTTATTCTCTGTGCCATGTGAATTTCATTAGTTAAGAAATCAAAGGCACGGTTGAGGTCTACTTGCCTCTCGATACTTGCTTCTGCTCTATTGTCCATAGTTAAAATTGTTACTATACCAAAGCCAGCAATTCCAATCACAATTGTACTAATTACCATCGCTACTAATAGTTCAATTAGGGTAAAACCACGGTTGGGTCTTTGCCAAATGGCTAGTTTTTTCAATAACTTAAATAGTTTATTTTGCATATAACTAAAAATTATTTAATAAATAATAAACTTGGATTCAATATGGATTAATTATTGTTCTAAGCTGCCTTACAAACCCCGTTTTTGAAAAGTTTATAATTTTCCTTGATTTTGCCTGTATAATTGCCTACTCTGGCTAAGCCCAAAGTATTAGATATGGCAATACACTTTTTATTTAAAGAAGAATTAGCTATATAAAAAACAATTTTGCCACTGGGATCGCTTTGATGATTGGATGGTTGGCTTAACCCTACCTCCAAATACTTTGTTTCTATCTTTGAAAAACTACTATTTCCTTGATTATCTGCCTCTACAGTGTCAAACTTGGCTGTTCCCAAAACACCAAATTCGACTTTGATTGGACTGCCAGGTAAGTTAGCATCTTTACTTAGATTAGAAGCAAGTTCTACTCGATCGGGCAAATTGCGATCGTCACTTGAGCAATAATTTAGGACTATGCGATCCTCTAAATTTAAGCCAACAGCACAAACTTGACTTCTACGAATAGCTTCTCTTTGCCCTGTCTGTAAAGCTGCTCGTACTTCGATAACCGCATTATTTACATTGACTTTATCAATCAGGCTAATAAAACTAGGAATAGCAATTGCGCTTAAAATTCCGACAACTAAAATAATTACCAAAACCTCAATTAAAGTAAAACCAAACAGCTTTTTATGGGCATTTAAACGCGGCATTGGCTATTACCTCCGTACTAATAGTTGCGATCGCTGCGCCACCACCAGATGGCGTAACGGTATATTTTAATTTAAGCAATTTAAAAGGATCGAAAGAATTGGCATAGTCTGCCGTGCGTGTCATCGTAAAGCTTCCACCCCCAAAGCTTCTTGGACCAAAGCTTTTCGGCGTACCGCCAATACCTGTAGGATCGTTAAGCAATCCAGCAGCAAGTCCAGAACTTGCTACAGTAGCGTTGCATTTTGTTGAGTAAGGGGTAGCGTCTTGCTCGTATTCTTGGGCAATGGCGATCGCCGATTCTAAGTCTTCTTGAATCCAAACTACAGCGCGATCGTATTGTTCGGCGCGAGCTTTAAAAATAGATGCAACTACCATTAAGTGCATAGCAATTCCAATAAACATTACTACTATTAGCATCGAAACTAACACTTCAATTATCGTAAAACCCTGTTGATAATCCTTTCTCGATTGCAGCATTTATTGTTGTTGTCGCTGCCAGCTTTTTATAGTACCGAACTTTTTAGTTCCAGATGAGCCTCTACTATTTACAACATCTGACAGACTAGATACATCATCTGGCACAGCTATACCAGAATCACTACCTGAAGTATTAGTAATTTCTCTTACCCACACAACTCCATCAATATTTGAATTGCCACTACTTGGGCAACCATCACCGGAACCGCCTAGCCGCAAGTTCCCGCGAGGAGAATAGAAAAAAGCATCTTGAATACAAGGCTTACCATAAATCTGCGTTTGATCAGTAGTAGAGATAATAATCCTCAAGTCGCCTACTTTTGCAGGAATGCCATCAGTCCTGATATTGCGGAGTTGTGAATTTCCCTTAACTTGTACAGGTCCGTTAACGTAGATATAAACTGCCCCAGCCGTCGTATCAACCTCTACAATTTTATTTTCAATATCTATCTTGTCTGCTTGATAGTAAGTAATTCCACTACTTGACCCGGAAAGTTTCAAATCATCTGTAAGCTCGCCTAACTTTTCGCCTTGAGGAGTATAAGCAAAAGTAGGACTTAGTTTACACGCAACTATTTTCCCACTTACATTATCGATACTATCATCATCAGCATAGTCATTTGTACCGGATTTGATGGCGTTTAAATAATCCGGTCTATTAGCATCGCCGGGAGCAGAAAATTCTGTCAAGCTAGTATTATTAGAAAACTTAGGGTCGTAGTAGACATTACCATTGCTGCCAGTCACATCATGCCCTTTTAGTTCCATTTTTTCGATGGCAGCAACACCAGGAAAATCTCCAGCAATTGCATCAAGTGTTACGATTACCTTAATTAGTGAAACCGAGGTTTTTCGTTTGCCCTCTATTAATAAAGTGCCAGTTCCATTGGCATTGTTGTAACGATAGGCTTTGAGTGCGTAAGAGTCGCCATCACCAATTATGCCATCATAATTAATGTCGGGAATTCCTTGATTGGAATCAGTACCGCATGACGAAACACCGCTTGGATTTTCCCACTGATTTACGGGAGTATCTTCTTCGTCACCACTATTTAAAATTCCATCTGTTCCGAGATAAGTTTTATTAGTTTTAGGATTTATAGAATCATAATCTCTTGTTAGTAATACGCTATTGTTGGGTTTAGTAAGTTGAGCTAAGGTTCTAGCGACACCTCCTTCAGCTATAGTTAAGCTTCCCCCAGCAGTTTGCGATCGCGAAAAGGAGTTGAGACGAGTAGTTTGAGATCTAGCAATAGCTGCTACCCCTACTAAAATCATCACAATTCCCATCGCTAAAGCAATAGGTAAAACAAACCCTTGGTTGCTAGAAGAATTTTTAAAAGCTGCTTTTAAATAATTCATTTGTGATGGTCAATAGTTTCTATGCTAAATGTTTGATTGAGAAGGTCGATCGCTCTAAATCAAATTAACATCTAAATTATCTTTTAGGTAAACAAGCTTAGAAGTTTCATATTTTACGTTTTATACCTAGATTTACCTGGGAAAATACGGGTATTTAGCGCTCTGTATCATCTTCCCTACTCCTGACAGCCCCAGAGTAAAAGCGGAGTATTTGAGTAACAGCACAACTGTAGAATAAGTCTTAACTAACGACTAAATAATCAGGAAAGCAAGCATGACGATATCGACTCAAGAAACAAAGGTATCAATTCCAGATTTTTGTCAAGGAATTCAGTATTTTGGCGAACCATTGCCAGGATTTGAGACTTATGGGCAAGAAATTGCGATCGCCCAAAATCAAACAGCTATTAAAGATCCGCGATCGCCTAATGCTGTATTTCAAACCTTACTTGCTGCCGATGCCTTGCGTTACCTAACCTTGCAAGTTACCGCCAGTAAAGCGTCAGGACATCCCGGCGGCTTTGCCAGCCAAGCAGAAGCTTACGCAGCTTTAGTGATGCTGGGGCATAAAAATATTATTACTGAAGTTGGACATCACGCCCCCGGCTTTTATAGTGCAATGTTTTTAGACAAGTCTCTAGAAGACATGGGAATTGTCAACGTCCAACAGTTGCGTGATAGATACCGCGAAAAACACGGGCTTTTAGGTCACTTATCCGGCTTTATACCAGGTATTCTCGCCCCCGCAGGACCTTTAGGGCAAGGGCAACACTTCGCCATGTCTGCGGCAAAACTGCATAAAGATAAGCTATTTCCCTTTACTGTCGGCGATGGTGGATTAGGGGAACCCTACATTGTTAGTTCGATGGCGCACTTCCACACGGCTTATCCTGATGTCACCAACTTTTTACCCGTATTGGTATGGAATGGGTTTAGCCAAGAACATCACAGCATGGTTTCAACTAAATCTAATTCAGAGATGATTGCCTACTGGCAAGGTAACGGCTTTGAGGAAGTGATTTTAGTTAATGCCAAAGATTTTGACGACAAAAATCAGCCAGGAGATTACGTTGATAGCACCGCTTTTTCCTTCGAGCATCGCCTAGAATTTACAAAAGCAGTGCTTGAGGCAGCCGATAGAGCAGCTAAATCAGCTTTAGGGGGCAAGCTAACGGTACTAATTATTAAGCAGTTAAAAGGCGCGGGAGTACACGCAAAAGGGGCAAAATCTCATAACCTCTATGCTATGCACACTTTGGATAATGCAGACATCGTTAATGCCCTAAAAACCCGTGCTTTAACCCCGGCGGCGTGGGAATTGGTACGAACAAACTTTGAAAGGTCTGGAGGTGGCTCGGCAGGGCGGACATCGGTCACAGAATCAGTTTTAGAACTGTCAGTATTGGGCGAGCTAGGTTTAGAGGAATACCCGATTGGGGAACCCAAAGTCGCCACCACCGCTATGGGGAAATTAGTGGGAATGGTGGGGAAAAGCGATCGCAATTTTATTGTTACTAACGCCGATGGCAATGAAGCATCGGGAATTGCCAATATCAACCAAGCTTTAAAAATTATTCACCCGACTACCGACGATTTGTACTATCAAAACCCCAATGGGCAAGTTTATGAGCCATTGAGCGAAGATGCTTGTGCGGGATTAGCCGCCGGGTTATGTTTGATGGGTAGTCGGACTTTGTGGTGTTCTTACGAATCGTTTGCCATCAATGGTTTGCCCATTATGCAGACTGTCACCCAAGCTATGGCAGAATTGCGCCGTCCTACACCATCAGTTATTACTTTATTTACGGCAGGAGCTTTAGAGCAAGGGCGCAACGGTTGGACGCACCAACGTCCAGAAATTGAGGCTTATTTTGCGGCAATGATGCGAAATGGCAATGTTTTCCCCGTATTTCCTCCAGATGCTAATAGCATTCAAACTTGCTATGAATGGGCGCTAACAACTAAAAACAAGGGGATTGTAATTACGGCTAGTAAGTCGCCATTGCCAATTCGGACTACTTTTGAGCAAAGTAGGCAAGCTTTAGCCGATGGTGCGATTGCCCTATCTGAAGTAAAAGGCACTAAAACTGTAGTATTTGCTGTAGTTGGCGATATGGTCTTGATGCCCGTATTTGAAGCGGCAACTTACTTAGAGGCGCAAGAAGTGGGCGTACGCATTGTTTCCGTTGTCAATCCTCGTCGCCTCTATCGCCCTACCGATGTAGCTTGGGATAGTTGCAGCGAACCAGATGGCGAATTTCTAGATGATGCGGGATTTGAGGCGTTATTTGGTGGCGATGCGATCGTTGGCGTAACGGCTGGCGCAAGCGGGATGTTAGAACCAGTTATGTTACGTAGCAACTCAAGGCGCGATACTTTTGCTTGGAAGCGGGGAGAAACTACGGCAAGTCCTGCTGAACTAATGGCGTTCAATGGTTTAACTGCGGAAAACTTAGTTAAACGCGCGATGGAATTGATTAGTTAGGCTTGAATTAATAATCTAGATCATCCGCAGATATACGCAAAGAAAAGCACTATAAGGTTTGTTTGTATAGTATATCTGCGGTTTTTATTATTAGTTATTCTAAATAAATTAGTTAATAGATAAAGATTGATATCTAATAAAAAATACTTATGACTGCTTGTTCTCAAACCCGGCATAGCTTAAGTTGTTCCAAAAATAAACAAATATTTAATAATTAAATAGATATAGTCAATAACTACAAAAAAGAGCAAGAAAGGTATTACAAATGGTATGGCGACGCAGATGATTTAAAAAGTGCCATTGAAAAAGCATTTCGCAGTGAGGATGCAAGAGGAAAATTAGATAATCATCAATGCCGTGTTGGTCGCAAACGACTTAAAAAAGCTACAAATATTGCTTTAAAAAAATTATCCAATGACAAATTTGATAATTTTAATGAAATTTATAGTTTTGTAAAGTCAGTCGCTGAAGATATATATGGTTTTGGTTCTTTAGCTTCCTATGATGTTGCTATTCGGATAGCAAAATATTGTAGATATGAAGTCTCAATGAAGTTCATTTTCATGCTGGTGCTACTAAGGGAGCTATAGCTATAGGCATTGAAGCCAAAAATGGTGAATTTATAGCTGTTGACCAATTTCCTAGTCCGTTTAAGACGCTTAGCGGAGATCATATTGAAAATATATTGTGCATTTATAAGGATAATTTAAAAATATTAAGTAATATGTAAAGTATAGAAATAGGAGTTTTTATGGAAAATTTACCTCTAGAGTCTAAGCAGCCTATTAGTATTCTTACAATCGACAATTTAGAAGCCCGAATTGTCAAAATCGTGCAGAAAGTTCTCAAAAAAAAACAAGTAAGATAGAAGACGAAAATTTACAAAAGCTTGAAATATCACAGAAAAGTCAACCTTCATATCAAGCTTTTTTAAATACCTTTGGAACCTGGGAAGATCCAAACACTGCTGAAGAAATCATCTCAGATATTTACAATAGCCGGACTCATTCTAATAGTGAACATAATCAATGAACTATTTGCTTGATAGGGATACTTGTATTTACTGGTTGAAAGGTCGTCAGTCTGTGCGAGATAGACTCTTAGCAGTAGAATGGGAGCAGATAGCAATTTGTGTTATTACTGCTGGTGATTTGTACTACGGTGCATATAATTCCAGTCGCGTTTTAAAAAATTTAACTCGCGCTTCACTATTTATCGAGCAATTACCTGCCCTAACTTTAACCGATCGCACTCTTAGAAGCTTTGAAGAATTAAAAGCAGAGCTTCGCAAAAGCGGGCAAATAATAGCTGACTTTGACCTGCTAATTGCTAGTGTTGCTCTTACAGAAAATAGAATTTTAGTGACGAGTATTATTCGTCACTAAAAGCGTATTACTGAAATTAAATTAGAAAATTGGGCTTAACTATGACTGCAAAATTAATTATAAAGTGCGGTAATTCCAAAAAACTAGAGAAATATAAACGTTTCAATATTTCTGAAGTTTTGTTTTGGGAAAATAATCGGCTTTCTCTATACTGATTGCATGGGGATAATTATGAATCTATCTCGTACAGCGAACTTTTGCCCAAATTAGATATAGATTTACTAGCGCGTTGCGTATTAATACCTTCACGAATCGAAGCAATGACACAATTTATGGCTGGCATAATACA
Source organism: Aliterella sp. E5.1 (assembly GCF_057473825.1). Taxonomy (NCBI): domain Bacteria; kingdom Bacillati; phylum Cyanobacteriota; class Cyanophyceae; order Chroococcidiopsidales; family Aliterellaceae; genus Aliterella; species Aliterella sp. E5.1. The sequence goes on along the minus strand of NZ_JBYCCV010000018.1, from coordinate 24,009 downwards.
GTAGTGAGTATTGATCTTAGAAGGCTGTGTGCTTCGTGGCAGTATTTAATTATTTTTTACGCTCGGATTAATTAAAATGTTCCTGTTAGGTCGGCGCTCGGCGCTGGTAGTAATTACTAAAACTTTCTTTCCGCACATAGACAAAGGGAAATAGATGGCAAGTTCTATAGAGTTTAATTTATTTGCACCACGCAATCAGCAAGCTGTTTTGATTGGATCTTTTTCTAACTGGGAAAATATACCAATGGAAAAAGGCGAAGATGGCTATTTTCGTACTAAGGTAGATTTGGCAGATGGAGTCTATCAATACAAGTTTCGTATCCAAACCAAAAGTCCGCAGTTTGAAACCGATAGCTGGATAGATGTTATCGATCCTTATGCTACAAATGTGGATGAAGAAAAAAAATATGCTGTAATGCGAGTCAAAGGTGGCGATCGCATTATTGATACTTACGTTTGGCAACACGACGATGTGCCATTGCCGCAAAACCACGAATTAGTTATCTACGAACTGCATATAGCCGATTTTACAGGCGGGGAAATAGACGACGATCGCAAGGGAAAATATACAGATGCGACTTCCAAATTGGATTATCTGCACGACTTAGGCATAAATGCGATCGAACTAATGCCCGTCAATGAGTATCCCGGCGATTATAGTTGGGGTTACAAAGTGCGCCACTTCTTTGCAACAGAATCTAGCTACGGAACTACAGAAGAATTAAAGCAATTTATTGATGAGTGCCATGCTAGAGGAATTCGCGTTTTTATGGATGGTATTTATAACCATACAGACGAACAATGTCCCTTGATGCTCATAGACCGAAATTACTGGTACTACGAGCATATGCACTACCCAGAAGATCCAGCCAATCATTGGGGACCAGAATTTAATTACAATAACTACGACGAAAAGTTAGACGTTAAACCAGCTTGGAAATATGTTGGGGATGTAGTGCGCTTTTGGGTGCAAGAATATCATATTGATGGCATCCGCTTTGATGCGGTGCGCCAACTAGCTAATAACGAATTTTTAGACTGGATAGCTCATCAATCGAAGAAAAATACTGCAAATAAGCCGTTTTACAATATTGCCGAAAATATACCCGATACCAGTACCATTACTGCACCTGAAGGTCCTTTAGATGCTTGCTGGCATGAGAGTTTTCGCTACTTTATCATGCCCCATATTTGCGGCGAAGCCTTTGACCTAGCTAATCTCAAGCAAGTTTTAGATCCCAAACAACAAGGCTATGCCACAGCAATAAATGTAGTAAATTACTTAGCAACTCACGATCGCCAGCGTACTATGCGCGAATTAGGCGATCGCGGTATTTTTGACGAAGCAGCATTTATTAGAGCCAAGTTAGGCGCGGTGCTGTTGATGACCCCCGTTGGCATACCGATGCTGTGGATGGGGGAGGAGTTTGGCGAACACAAGCGCAAAAGTGAAAGCGTTACGCAACCGAAAAAAATTGCTTGGCCGTTGCTAGAGCGAGAGGAAAATAAAGATTTATTTGCCTACTACCAGCAATTAATCGCCTTACGCAAAGAATGTAGCGCCTTGCAGAGCGACAATATTGAGTTTTTCCACGAAAACCCAGAATCTAGAGTTTTTGCCTATCGGCGCTGGGATGATGGGGGTAGTCAAGCAGTTGTAGTTATCAATTTAGGCGATCGCGTTTTCGATACCTATATAGTTCCTAATTTTCCTGCTAGTGAAGTGTGGCGCGAATGGTTGGGGACATCGGAGGTCAAAATTGGCAGCGAAGGATTGCAGGTAGACTTGCCAGCTTATACGGCAAAGATATTTGTTAGCAACTAATTAGCTTGGTACAGTTAAGCCTACACCGTTATCCTTGGCACTCAACTGGAGTAAAAAAGGCACAGCTTTTTTTACCCAGTTTTGCACAGAGGTATAATCGGCAGCTTCTTCACCAAAGCAGATTTCTAACATATCGGTATGAATGATCCCAGGATTGAGGGGAACTGCTGCCATTTTTGCAGGCAATTCTTGAGCCAAGGAGCGGGTAAGCCCTTCTATTGCCCATTTGGAGGCGCAGTAAGGTGCAACTTGGGGTGAAGTAGAGCGACCCCAGCCAGAACTAAAATTGACAACTACACCATTGTTTTTTGCTACCATTGCTGGCACAAAGTGGCGAATAACATTAGCTACGCCTTTAATATTTACATCAATTAGGCGATCGAACTCCTTTGCGCTTACTTGCCAAAGAGGTGCTAGTTGATTGATTATGCCAGCATTGTTGAGTAATAAGTCTGGTGGTGAGTATTGACTAAGTATTTGGTTTGCCCAAGTTTTTACTTGCTCGTCGTTGCTGACATCTACTTGGGTGAAATTGTGGGGAGAGCCAAATTTTTGTTGTAATTGCACAACGGTTTGCGATCGCGCGCAGCCGATAACTGTGCATTTTTTTTGGATAAACTGCTCGGTCATAGCCAAACCCAAACCCCGACTCACACCTGTAATTACAATCAGTGTCATAGGTAAAATATAAAATCTAACTTTATTTTAAAGGCTGTTACAAACTAGACCTCTAGAGCAAGCAAATTGGTAGACTAAACTGTTCGCAGTGCTGACCAAAAATAGATTAATGCCATAAGTTTAGTAAGATAGACTCAAGCTTTACCTAGTAGCTCAGAAATGCGATCGCATTTCTTAGTTACTATATTGAGCCTATTGCCATTGTCGCCAACACTAAGGGGCGAGTATTTTTTACAACCAATGCCAAAATGTTAATAACTTATACATTGGTATGGCTTATCGCAGGAGCAGTTTTATGTCTATTAGAACTGCTACTTCCCACAGCTTTTGTTGCTTTTATGATGGGAATTAGCGCCTTTATAGTGGCGTTGGTATCATTGCTGATTCCTAATCTAGGCTTACAAATTGTGCTTTGGTTGGGGCTGTCTACAAGTTTTATATTGCTATCGCGGCGGTTTGTCCCTAAAGCTAAGCAAAGCCGCAAGTTTCAAGACGCAGTTATTGCCGAAACTTTAACAGCAATTGCTCCGGGAAAAGAAGGCAGAGTAATATACGAAGGCAATTCGTGGCGGGCGCGGTGCGAAGACAGAGAAGATGCGATCGCACCCTATGAAAAAGTCTATGTAGTTAGACGAGAAGGAACGCTTTTAATTGTCATTCCCGAAAACCTATTAGATTCTTAAAATAGGATCAAAACAATGGAACAGTTTTTTTTACTAATATTTTTAGCCTTGGGTGGCTCGGCAATAGCTGGTACAGTGAAAGTAATCAATCAAAGTAACGAGGCTTTGGTAGAACGCTTGGGTAGTTACAACAAAAAGCTTTCCCCAGGACTAAATTTTGTTGCTCCTTTTATCGATAAGGTTGTTTATCGCGAAACCATCCGCGAAAAAGTTTTAGATATTCCTCCCCAGCAATGTATTACCCGCGATAACGTATCAATTACCGTTGATGCGGTAGTTTATTGGCGAATTGTCGATATGGAGAAAGCCTACTACAAAGTAGAAAATCTCAAGTCAGCAATGGTGAACTTGGTACTAACTCAAATTCGCTCTGAAATGGGACAACTAGAATTAGACCAAACTTTTTCAGCCCGCAGTCAAATCAACGAGCTACTGCTGAGAGAATTAGACATATCGACAGATCCCTGGGGAGTAAAGGTAACAAGAGTAGAATTGCGAGATTTGATTCCATCTAAAGCCGTCCAAGAATCGATGGATTTGCAAATGTCGGCAGAAAGACGCAAACGCGCCTCGATTTTGACATCCGAAGGCGATCGCGAATCTGCCGTTAATAGTGCCAGAGGTAAAGCTGACGCACAACTATTAGACGCGGAAGCTAGGCAAAAATCCACAATTTTGCAAGCTGAAGCTCAACAAAAAACTATTGTTCTTCAAGCTCAAGCCGAACGCCAGCAGCAAGTCCTCAAAGCTCAAGCTACCGCCGAAGCCTTGCAAATTATCTCCCAAACTTTGAAAACCGAGCCTAGCGCTCGCGAAGCCTTGCAATTTTTATTGGCACAGCATTATTTAGAAATGGGCATGAAAATTGGCAGCAGCGACAGTAGCAAAGTTATGTTTATCGATCCGCGCAGTATTCCAGCTACGTTGGAAGGAATGCGAAATATCGTCTCAGAAGTCAAGTTAGAACATGGCTTACAGCAGCCTTAACCCATCAAAATCACTGTATCAATGACATGAATTACACCATTATCTGCCTCAATATCGGCGGCGACTACTGTAGCGTTTTTGACTTCAAATCCATCAGTACAATCTATCCTAATGGGCGAACCTTCAACAGAAGTTACAGTACCTAGCTTTGCTAAGTCTGCTTGCATCAATTTACCGGGGACGACGTGAAAAGTTAGAATCCTTGATAGTTGGGGAATATTCTGAACTAAAGTATGTACAGTTCCCGGCGGGAGTTTGGCAAAAGCAGCGTCATTAGGAGCAAAAACTGTAAAAGGATCGGGGCTTTTGAGAGTTTCAACTAAGTTAGCTAGTTGTACCGCCGTTACTAAAGTTGTAAAAGAGCCAGCACCAACAGCAATATCGACAATATCAGGCATTAATTTCACCAAAGATAGTTAATGAAACGGTTACGAGGTCTCGGAGATCCCCCCTAGCCCACGGCAATAAAGCGGGAAGCGGAAGCTCATCCGCTTTTTGCCTCCCCTTAAAAAGTGGGGAAAATAGAATTAAAGTCCCCCTTTTTAAGGGGGATTTAGGGGGATCTCTATATTCAGATACTAGGAGAAAGCTTTGTTTCTCATCCTTACCGATAATCTTGGCTTTGAATGTCTCGTAACCGAGCTTCAGGACGCTTAAACCTATCGATTTGACTTTCAAAAAAAGCTCGATTTGCCTTTAAATGTTTGGGATTGGGGTCATCCAAAGGATAAAGTAGCGCGGCTCTTAAAGCTTGAATTACCGCCGAAGTTACGCAGTACATCGAGCGCTGGAAACTAACCCCTAGTTGAATTAGGGTATCTTGTTCGCCCCGACAGTAGTTTTTGTAATACTCCACCAAATAAGGAGGCAAAAAGTGGAGCATATCTTGCATTAGCAATGTTGGCGGAATCCCCGCCGTACCTACAGGGAATACATCTGCGTACAAAATGCCGTAGTGAAAATCTTTTTGCTCTGCTGGTACTTGTTTTGCCTGGGCGTTGTAAGACTTTGTGCCGCGAAAGGGAGCAGTACGATAAAAAACTGCTTCTACATAAGGTAGCGCCGCCTCGTACAGCCAGGTAAAGCCGCAAGACTTGGGGATAATTTCGTACAGTTCACCGCGAATATAAACATGATGGTAAATGGGACGACCTGCAACGGCAAATATCCCATTAACTAGAAAATTCATCGCTTCCGGGACGCTAGTAATTTTACCTGCATCGTACAAATCGCTCATTTCAAAGAAAACTGGAGCCATTACTTCCCAAAACAAGCCCAAATTGCTGTAATAAGATAGCTGCCGCACTTGTTCGATAAACATTTCTGGGAACAGCTTATACATTCCTAGCATGACGGGATTGCCTTGGAAATAAGCCTTAATTGCGCGATCGCACGCTGCAATATATTCTGGGGTATCTAAGTAAGGGTCAAACTTTCCACCCATACCGCGATGCCACAACATCGCCTGCATACAAGCTTCAGCAAACTCCATATTGATGCGATCGTGCCATAAATGATGTAACAACTTGGGCATTTTAATGGTTTCACCTTTGTCCATAAATGCCAATAGTTCGGGATGGGCGGTGGCTTCGCCATTTTGCCAAATTCTCAGGTCTGCATCTTCTCCTGCGTAGTGATTGTGCAAGTCTAAATACTCTTGAGGCAAAAAGTATTTGAATGCAGGCAATGGGTTTAAAAATACTCGCTCGGCGATATAAAGTAAGTCGCGCCAGTAAAAATCCATCGGTACAGCATAGGCTTTGTATAAGCCAATAATCTGCATTAAGTTCTCTGGTGTATCTGGTAGCATTGCGCCGCCTGCTTCTAGGCGGTGAATGACATCGGCAAATTCATGGATTGAAGGCGGAAGTTTGGTGAATGTTGCAGTAGTCATAGTTTTAGTTTGCAATAGGGGGAATTTCTGAAAGTATTACGGTAGCTGGAGCTTTGAGCGATTGCAATTGCGTACTTACAGGGGTTGCAACCATCATCGTGGCAGTGGTTTCACTCCAACGGACTAGCCAATTAGGTTGCACTCCCAAAACTAAAACGATCGCAGCCAATACAAAAGCTGGGACGCGCTCAGACCACAATACTTGTGGATAGTAAGATTTGTAGTTGTCCAATTTGCCAAAACAGGTGCGGTTGAGCAAGATTACAAAATATACTGCCGTTAAGCCCGTACCTACTACCGCTAATAGCGTTAATAAGGGAAAAACTGGGTAGCTACCCTGAAATACCATAAATTCAGAGATAAAACCGACCATGCCAGGAATACCCGCACTAGCCATCCCGGCATAAACTAACAAAATGCTAACGACTGGTAAACCGCGCAAAGGATTCATCAAGCCATTGAGAACATCTAAGTCACGAGTTCCGACTTTATTTTCTATAACTCCGACTAAGTGAAACAGCAGCGCCAAAATTAAGCCGTGAGCGACCATTTGGGAGACTACCCCAACTAAACTAAGCGAATTAGCAGCGGCAGATCCTAGTAACACGTAGCCCATATGACCGATAGAACTAAACGCAACCATGCGTTTGATGTCTTTTTGAGCGATCGCGCTAAACGATCCATACAGTACGCCAATTGTCCCCAAAATCGCCAGTCCCGGCGCAACAATTGTCCAAGTTTGGGGAAATAAGCCCAAACCAAAGCGTAACAAGCCATAAGTTCCTAATTTAGCTAAGATGCCGCCTAATAGAATTGCCACAGGTGGCGAAGCTTCAACATAGGCATCGGGCAACCATGTATGCAGAGGAACTAAAGGAATTTTGATGCCAAAACCAATCAACAATACCGTCAGCAGAATTAGCTGACTCTGCAAAGACAAGTTTTGAGTGCTGATGGAGTCGTAATTGAACGAAGTTGAACCACTCAGCCAGGTAGTACCCAAAAACCCTGCCAGAATTAATATGCCGGAAAAAGCAGTATAAATAAGAAACTTTGTTGCTGCATAACCGCGCTTAGGACCGCCCCAAATGTTAATTAATAAATACAAGGGGATGAGTTCTAGTTCGTAGAACAAGAAAAATAGCAGCAAATTTTGAGCAACAAAAGCCCCAGCTATTCCGGCATTGACTAGCAAAATCAAAGCATAATACAGGCGAGGACGTTCTACAGTTTTACTACTACTGTAAATAGCAATCCAACTTAGCAAGGCGTTTAGGGCTATAAGCGGAAAAGACAATCCATCTGCACCTAACTTGTAGTCCAATCCTAAAGTTTCAATCCAAGGCAAAAACTCTTGAAACTGATAGCCGATAGCTGTGGTGCTAAAAGAAGTTGCTAAATAAAGCGTCCATAAAAGTACACCGAAGGAAATAGTAAGAGCAATCGATCGTAACCGAGTTGCCGTGTAACTTCCGGGCAAAAAACCGACGATCGCTGCACCTAATATAGGTATCCAAATCAAGGTACTGAGCATAAAATAATTGCGTTCCTTTCAAGTAATCGTCAAATACTCACTGATTAAAAACTGATACTAAAACGTAGTTGATTGAGGAGGAAAATATAAATTTTTCCCTCGATCTCTAGCTAACTAAACTTACTCTGCTGGTATCTAAGTCGTAATAACCACCGATAATTTTCAGTTTTTTATCTTGAATTAATTGCGAGAGAACTGGAGAAGATTTTAGTTTTTCTATTTGGACTAAAACATTCGCTTTACAAGCATTCTCTAAGCGATCGCCTTTTTGTCCGGCGGACTTTTCTACGGCGGGTTTAATCGCTGCGAGTAATGAACCTATTTGTCCAGGAACTTGAGCGCCCTTAATAGTTGCAGCGACTGCACCACAGCGTTTATGACCCATGACCATAATTACTTTTGACCCTAAGATCAAAGTACCAAACTCCAGGCTGCCAATTTCCTCTGGAGTCGCAACATTACCCGCAACGCGGCAACCAAATAGATCGCCAAATCCTTGATCGAAAATAATTTCTGACGGAACTCTAGAATCAGCGCAACCAAGAATAGCTGCAAAGGGTTTTTGAGTTTTGGCAATTTCAGACAACCGCGCTAAATCTTGACGGGGGTTTGTGCGTTTTCTTTGCACAAACCGTTTATTTCCATCTAGTAATGCTTGGATAGTTGCATCAGGAGTTGTGGGTTCGCCAGAGGCTATGGCGCGATCTCCCGAACCTATGGTTACAGCTATTCCTGTCCCTACAACTCCTGCACCAAATTTTAGTGCGGTTCTTCGGGAAATATTGCCTAACTTCTTCGCGTTCATTCTCTTTTATGTTCCTAACAGATCGTTGAATTATTTAAAGTCCGAAATTAAAAATGTTGTTGTAAGCTGACCAGTGGGGAAAACTTAAGAAAGCGCCCAAAACACCAATCCCAATCAAAATTGTCAGCGCATAGAACTGAGATTGACCAGAAGTGCTGTACTTCAAGCTTTCTCCGCCCAAAAGTGAAGCTAATCCTACCAAGTTCACCATGCCGTCTACAATAAAACGGTCAACCCAAGCGGTGATTTTAGAAACTCGGTCTACAGCAAACACCACCGTCAGGCGATAGATATCGGGTGTATAAAAGTCATAAGCAAATAGATTTTGCAAAGCTTTCGATGGTAGTTGTACGGGTTTGGGTAAAGCATTTCCTAGATAAATCACCCCGCTTAGAGTGCAACCAAAAACGCTCGACCAAAACAGCAGCATTGCCACATCTTTGTTCAAATTCATCCAGTTAGGCAGTAAAGATACACTTTCTAAAACTAAGGGCAAATGCAGCGTAAAGCCTAGTAACACTGTCATAGGCAACACTAATAGCCACAAAGCTTCCGGCGATCGCCCTGTCATCTGTTTTGGTTTCCCGCCAAAAATGAGCGAGAAAATTCTCACTAAACTAAACGCCGTCAAAGCATTGACAAGTAACACTAGCCCGACTAACCAAGGCTGAGTTGCCCACAAAGCATCTGCTAAATTCAACAGCGCCCAAAAGCTACCAAAGGGAGGACAGCCAATCAAAGCCGCCGTACCGCCTAAAAAAGCGATCGCACTAACGGGACGACGCGACCATAACCCACCCATTTGCGTCAAGTCTTGAGTAATATTGTTCCAAATAATGCCGCCGATGCTCATGATTAACAAACCCATCGCTACGGCATGAGTTAGGACTAATAATAGCGCTGCATCATTTTGCCCAGTTCCTACCGCAATAAATATCAGTCCCATGTAAGCACTGACAGAGTAGGATAGAGCGCGTTTGACATCGATTTGGGCGATCGCAATGCAAGAACCACCCACGGCGGTTACTGCCCCAATTAACACTAACGCAGACATGGTTATTGGAGACAAGCTTAGTATCGGTTCTAATTTAATTAGTACCCATGCTCCCGTTGCTACTACTACTGATACCAAGTTGCGTTCTAAAAAATCATCCTTAATTCAGGAAAAGTGGCTATACCCCAGGAACCCTGCTGCTATGTCGGAGCGCAACTTAGTATGAATTGCGTAATATCGTGCTAGGAAGCGGACCTTCCATTGCTTCGTCTAGCCACAGATGTAAGGGAAATTGAGCGCATTTACCCATTGGTCCGGCAATTAATGCCAGACTAATTAAAGTAATTACTTTGGGGTCTGGATGAGCCGTTGCGGCCCAATCGGCTAACTCCCAATAGTTCCAAGTTCCGGTTAAAGATAATAGAGCGATTACTCCCATCAGTAGTATCAAGTCGCCTACCCGTTTTGTTAAAAAAGCATCTCTAGCTCCTGTAACAACCATTGGCTGGCTAAACCACAGCCCAACTAAAAGGTAAGTTCCTAAAGTTAGTATCTCTAAAATTACGTAACTAAAAAACAAAGAGTTACATAAGGCTAAAGCACACATACCGCATTCAAATAGTGCCAAAAGCGCATAGAATCGCGCCCAACCCCAGTCCATTTCCATATATCCCACCGCATAAATCTGAGCCAGTAGATTCATGCCAGTTACAAGTACCGTTGCGCCGACAGTAATTGCCGAGATTTCGATAGGCAATGAAATATCTAAATTCGCAACTTGCAGCCAAGGAATAACTATTTGTTGTGCGCTTTGATTCCAAGTTGCTTGGAGAGCAATTACGCCATGGACAAAAGCAATAAATGTCACGACTAAATTGATGTAACCCGCAGGTCTAGGTCCCGTGCGCCGGATGATTCCTGGCGACCAAGGTATGGTCAAAACTGCCCCAATTAAGGCATACAAAGGTACAAACCAGATGGTTTGGAGAAAAAATTGCGCCATCGGTATTAACTCTATACTGATTTAAGACAAGTTAAATTTTCAGAACAAATTTGCGCTCGTCCTGTGTAACTTTAAATCCTTAAAGCCAAACAGATTAATGTTTCTTTAAGATTTAATATAATTAAAAGCTTACCTTTAATGATCTTATAAGTAAATTATTAATTTAGCTAAATCAGATATAAATTTAATCAATTTTTCTTATCTAAATTAAGCATTTATTGAGCTTATCAATAAATATCATTGATAATGTTTATAGTAATATTTCGACACGAGGAATACCTTAATACTTTAGTCAAACCCTTGTAAAGCAAGGAAGATGCCTTTTATTTCTAAAAACACAGAAGCTAGAGCTTAGTAATAATCGATACTTTCGCGCTCGGAAACCATCAATTATTACAAACTATTAAGAAAATTAGTTGATAACATAGCAGGTTAGTTCACAAATATTGGTTTTCATCTATAGTAATGATTCAAATATTCTATATACCTTTAGAATCGGCTTGAATCAATTGGCATTGGTGGCATAAACCAAAAAATTCTAAAGTATGATAAAAAATCTTAAATTTATGAAAGTTATGTAACTGAGTTTCTAATTCATGGACAGGGCATTCATCGATTAAAATAGATTGTCCGCACTGCAAGCAAGTCAGATGGTGTTTATCTTGCTGTACCAAGCTATAAAGCGATTCTCCAGAAGCGAGAGTCCGCACCTGCACGACACCTTCAAGCTTTAAAGTTTCTAAGGCGCGGTAAATAGTCGCTAAACCTATATTTTGGCTAGTTCGCAATTCTATATAGATATCCTGAGCAGAAATAGCTCGGTTCAAAGTTTTGAGGAGCTTAAGAATTCGCTCCTGGCTGCGGGTACGTTCAGTTTTCATAAATTGGTTACGGAAATTTTTACCATGCTGATTTTAGGGTTGCTGACTTCTCCTAGTTTTTCTCTTGCCTACTACCAGAACTACATTTTGGGGGTAGGATAGCGTTTGTTGCCTTCCTCACTGCTAGTTATGAATCGAAAGTATCAAGCTAATATCTATGTTACTCTGCGCCCCTCAGTTCTCGATCCGGCAGGAACCGCCGTCCAGTCAGGATTAAGGCATATGGGTTACGAACAAGTCGAACAAGTTAGAATTGGCAAGTATATCGAACTTAAGTTCTCATCAACCGATGAGCAGTCTGCACGGCAGCAACTAAATAAGATGTGCGAACAGCTATTGGCAAACTTGGTAATTGAAAATTATCGATTCGATTTAGTAGAAGTAGCTGTAGAAATCGGAGCATAAATTATGAAGTTTGGGGTTGTAGTTTTTCCTGGCTCAAATTGCGATCGCGATGTGGCGTATGTAACGCGCGACTTACTCAATATACCAACACGCATGGTATGGCATGAGGAGACAGATATAAGCGATATAGATGTCGTAATTGTCCCTGGAGGCTTTAGTTATGGAGATTATTTGCGTTGCGGGGCGATCGCTCGTTTTTCGCCTGTTATGCAGCAAGTAGTCTCCCACGCCCAACAGGGGAAGTTTGTTTTAGGGATCTGCAATGGTTTTCAAGTATTAACAGAGGCGGGATTATTGCCGGGGGCGTTGATGCGAAATCGGGATATGCACTTTATATGCGATCGCGCGGCGATTAAAGTAGAGCGCACCAACTTACCTTGGACGCAAGCTTACGAGCAAAACCAAGTTATTACCTTACCTATTGCTCACGGAGAAGGGCAGTTTTATGCCGATAGTGAGGTTTTAGCGCAATTAGAAGACAACAGACAAGTTTTATTTCGTTACGAGGGCGACAACCCCAACGGATCGGTGAATAATATTGCTGGAATCTGCAACGAAGCTGGTAATGTATTAGGAATGATGCCCCACCCCGAAAGAGCCTCCGATCCTACGCTTGGCGGTACGGATGGTTTGAAGTTGTTTGAGGGCTTGTTAACAAAAGTGGCAGCATTAGCTTAAAGCGGCGAAAAAATCGAGCTAATATCTAGTACAAATCCTGGCAATACGTCTTCTCCTGACAAAGCTAGGGGATTTTCGACTAATCCTACATTGCGATCGGGGCGATATATTTCTACTCGTCGTGTTTTTACGTCAATTAACCAACCTAGACGCGCACCATTATCGATGTATTCCTGCATTTTTAGCTGAGTTTGTTTTAGAGAATCTGTAGGAGAGAGTAACTCAACAACAAAATCAGGACACAGGGGCAGAAATTTTTGCTTCTGTTGGGGTGAAAGAGCTTCCCAGCGCTCTAATTTCAGCCAAGAAGCGTCGGGAGCGCGGACTGCACCATTAGGCAGCGTAAAGCCTCCATTAGAATCGAAACCTTTACCTAAATTAGTCTGTTTATTCCAAATTCCTAGTTGCACCGCAATTTCAAAGTTATTATTGCTAGTTTCTCCTCCAGTGGGGGGCATAATAATTATTTCTCCCGATGCGGTGCGCTCAAATCGATAATCCTGATTGATTTGACATAGCTGGAAAAACTGCTCGTCAGTCAAATCAATACTTAATTGCAACGTCGGAGGTAAGGTAATTGTCGCCGCATCCATAGCTTTAATCTCCGCAAAGACATACTTTCTAATCTAGCTACTGTCAATATTTTTCACAGCAGCACGATTTATATAGCTTAATTAGGCGACAGAATTTGAGCCACGTCTAGTACAAATTCTGGTAATACGTCTTCTCCTGAAATAGTTGCGGGATTTTCGAGTAATTCTACATTTTGATTAGGGCGGTATATTTCTACTCGTCTTGTTTTTGCATCAATCAGCCAACCTAGACGCGCACCATTATCGATATATTCCTGCATTTTTGCTTGAAGTTGTTTGAGCGAATCAGTGGGAGAAAGTAACTCAACAACAAAATCGGGACATAGGGGCAAAAATTTTTCTCTCTGTTGGGGTGAAAGAGCTTCCCAGCGCTCTAATTTCAGCCAAGACGCATTGGGGGCGCGGACTGCACTATTAGGCAGCGTAAAGCCTCCATTAGAATCAAAGGTTTTACCTAATTTATTTTGACGGCTCCAAGCTTGGAGTTGATAGATTAGTTCGCTGTTGCGGTTGCTAGTTTCTCCCCCAGTGGATGGCATAATAATTATTTCTCCCGATGCGGTGCGCTCAAATCGATAATCCTGGTTACACTGACATAACTGGAAAAACTGCTCGTCAGTCAAATCGATACTTAATTGCAACGTCGGAGGTAAGGTAATTGTCGCCGCATCCATAGCTTTATCTCAGCAAAGGCATACTTTAATCTAACTACTTTTAATAATGTTCTACGTTAGGTAACATGAAGCACTGCCTCATTAGTAGATTATTAATGACAGTATTGTAGGTGGAAGCGATCGCGATTCGAGAAACACAACATGAATGCTGAAGAACTAAAACAGCGCTACACCGACGGAGAGAGAGATTTTACTGGAGCTAATTTAGCTGGGGTTAAATTGATTGGAGTTAACTTAGTGGGAATCAACCTCTGGGGAGCCGATTTAAGCGGTGCTAACCTCGCTAGAGCAAAGCTTTGGGGAGCAAACTTGAGTGGCGCGAATCTCGCCAAAGCCAACTTAACAAGAGCAAATCTTAGTGGAGTAAAACTAACAGAAGCCAATCTCCGGCAAGCTAAATTAGTAAATACAAAGCTTTTTGGTGCAAACTTGAGTGGAGCTTATTATGATGATACCACCCGCTTTTCTAGAGGATTTGACCCTATTAAAAACAATATGCGTAAAATGCTTTAAGACAGAAGTATAACTGTAGGTGATCGCCAATTTTGGTTATAAATACTAAAAAACGCTGCTATTTTGACACTTTAGTTTCTACTAATCTTCTGCCAATTCTCAATTGCTTAGGAATACTGTCTAACGTAGCGAAGTAGATCAAACTTAGCACCACATTAACATTACCTACATAGGCACTGAGTAAGGTAATATCACTAGCGATATTTGAAATAATCGCTAAAATAAATCCTAATCCGCTATTTAAGATAATTCCGTCGATCAAGGCGGCTACAAACTTTCTTTTGAAACTTAGTTGATTTACGCTCATATAAAAAGGTAGGCTCCTTGAATTACAGTCAGTTAGATTTTTTCAACCTTAGTAACAGCAGAATTATGAAAGTAATTTAACTTTGCTGTTACGCTGTAAACAAGAGAAAGTTTACTCAACCATATATAAAGATTCAATTGTCAATGCTATTTCTACGAAAAAATCTATATTTGAGTTAAGGCTTTTGAGTGCAGATGTTCTATATCTACCTCCAAAGTGGTTGTAAGTAGCTGCGAGAATGTTTCAAAATCGTAGTAAGTAGTACAACCAAATTTACTAAATGCAGAGCAACATCGTTACTCCCATTACTGACACCATCAATTACGATGAAGCCGAGCAGCACTTTATCAACCTGCTCGACTTAGAAGACTTAGACAGCAAGCTAGAAGCACAACCAGAACTTGCAAATATAGTAAATAGAGCGATCGCCCAAGCAATTGCAAATGCCTATAGCGGCGCTGCCGGAGACGAACACGCCCACCTATTTCTTCAGCGTATACTCTACCGCATCAATCGCTTACAACTGTTCTGGTATGACGATTTGCGGCACTACACCAACGAGCGATCTCATTACCTCAACAAAGTCCGCGACAAAATCGAAACACCTTGGCAAGAGTGGGAATTGTCGCACCTAGATGTAGAAGCTATCAAACAACTCAATGTCAAGCAAGCATTAATAGAAAGAAGCGATCGCGATCTCAATCCGCCAATATCAGAAGATAGCCGTTACTTGCGCGAAGAAATGTCTGAGGCTGGCTACCGCCACGTACTAGCGATTGGCTCTTTTGATGGCTTAGTTGAAGGAAGCCGTCTTTCTCGCATCTTGGGCGGCGCTGCTAATGAAGTTCATGCCACTTTAATGCGCGTACTAATTGAAGAATATGGCAACGGTCGCTTGTCACGCAAGCACTCTACCTATTTTGCTCAGATGCTAGAAGAATTTGGCATGAATACCCAGCCCGAATCTTACTTCGATTTAGTCCCTTGGGAAGTCTTAGCGTGCGCTAACCACAACTTTTTGATGACTGAGCGCAAAATATATTTTCTGCGTTACAACGGTGGTTTAACTTACTTTGAAGTAGCAGGTCCTGCCACTTACCGCAACTATTTAGCCGCCGCTCAACGTTTAGAATTGTCTAAAGAGGCAATGGGTTACTGGGAATTGCATATTAGAGAAGACGAGCGTCACGGACAATGGATGCTTACTGATGTATCTCTACCCTTAGCCGAGCGTTACCCAGATAGAGCTTGGGAATTAGTATTAGGTTACGACCAAGAAAAATTAATGGGTGATCGCGCTGGAGTTGCGGTCGTACGGCTTGCTAAAGTTGCTAAATAAAGCCCAACTCCCTCTAATGGCGATTAGAGGGCGGGCAATTTCTACTTACTAAAACCTTTACCGCGACTTGCGGAAGGTACAGCGATACAGTTTTGCAACTGCGCTAACAAAGCCTCATGGTCTAGGTTTTGCCCAATTAAAACTAACTGATTTTTAAGTTCGCCTTTCCATTCTTCGTCATCAATGCTAAAGCGCTTCCCACAGAGGTGAAATATATGCCGTTTGGGGCTTTCCTCAAACCACATAATTCCTTTAGCTCTAAAGACGTTCTCTGGCAATTGGTTATCGAGAAAATATTGAAACTTCCGAATTGAAAGCGGTTTATCGCTCAAGAAAGATACTGAAGTAAAGCCATCATTTTCTAAGTGATGGGAATGATCGTGGCTAGGATCGTCGCAATCATGGTCGTGGTGATGATGATCGTGATGGTGTTCAGCTTTTGATTCTTCCTCAAAATACTTATCTGATTCAAATAAACCCACGCTGAGAATTAACGGGATTGCTACTTGACTGCGTGTAGTGCGGAGAATTCTTGCACCTGCTTTAATGTCCCGAATCTTTACTTCTAACAAATCTAAATCGGCTTCATCGACTAAATCGGTTTTATTGAGCAAAATAATATCGCCGTACTGAATTTGACTTAAAGCCGCCTCGGAGTTGAATAAATCTAAACTATAGTTTGCTGCATCTACTACGGTAACAATTGAATCTAAGCGGGTCAAATCGCGTAATTCTGTACCCAAAAAAGTCAGCGCTACAGGTAAAGGATCGGCAAGCCCGGTAGTTTCTACTACTAAATAATCTATCTGCTCTTGGCGCTCTAAAACTTTGTAGACGGCTTCAACTAAATCGTTATTGATGGTACAACAAATACAACCATTGTTTAGCTCTACCATATCCTCGCCTGTCGTGACAATTAGCTCGTTGTCGATGCCAATTTCACCAAATTCATTCACCAAAACTGCTGTTTTTACACCCTCTTGGTTGGTAAGAATGTGATTGAGTAAAGTTGTTTTGCCACTACCGAGAAAACCAGTAATGATCGTCACTGGCAAACCGCGTTTTTGGGTATCCATTACTTGAGATTGGTCGGAACTAACTGCTGATTGCATAGCTGCGTCGGCTGTCTAAAGGTCAAAAAGAATAAGGCTGTAACGTGGAGAGTGTTTCGAGTAGCATAAATAGTGTTAGCTTTTTTCTAACAACCCTCCTCCCCTATTATTAGCTTACTGGCTGATTTGTTCATTGCTCGACCGACCATGACCTTAAAAATATATAACACCCTGACTCGCCGCCAAGAAGAATTTAAACCGCTTTCCTCAGACAACTTAGTCAAGATGTACTATTGCGGCGTAACAGTATACGATTACTGCCATTTGGGTCATGCACGAGCTTGTATTGTTTGGGATGTAGTGCGCCGCTATCTGCAATTTTTGGGTTATCGGGTGCGGTATGTCCAAAATTTTACAGATATTGATGACAAAATTCTTAATCGCGCTAGACAAGAAAATTCCTCGATGGAGGAAGTCGCAGAGCGCTATATACAAGCATATTTTGAAGATATGGCGCGGTTGAATGTCAAGGAAGCCGATGAGTATCCCCGTGCTACCCACACCATAAACGGTATAAAACGACTAATTCACGAACTAGAACAAAAAGATTATGCTTACGCTTCCGCAGGGGATGTTTATTACAAAGTCCGCTCTTTTGCGGAGTATGGGAAGCTTTCGGGACGGAGGTTAGAAGATTCGCAAGCTGGGGCTAGTGGAAGGGTAGAAGACGTAGAAGCAAGTAAAAAACAAGATCCCTTTGATTTTGCCCTGTGGAAGGCTGCAAACCCTGGAGAGCCTGCTTGGGAGTCGCCCTGGGGCGCAGGAAGACCAGGTTGGCATATAGAATGTTCGGCAATGGTACGCGATCGCCTGGGTGACACGATAGACATTCATGCGGGGGGCGCAGACTTAATTTTTCCCCACCATGAAAATGAAATTGCTCAATCAGAAGCCGTGACGGGTATGCCTTTGGCGAATTACTGGCTGCATAACGGCATGGTGACGGTAGATGATGAAAAAATGTCTAAATCCTTGGGCAATTTTATTACTATCCGCGAGTTGCTAGATCGTCCTACAGATCCGATGGCGGTGCGTTTATTTGTATTAATGGCACATTATCGCAAACCAATCGATTTTAGCGATCGCGCTCTTGAATCTGCTCAAAATGGCTGGGAAACTCTCAAGGGGGGGCTGCTATTTGGCGCAAGCTACGGCGCACAATTAGGCTGGTCAAGTAATGGCGCGACTTTTTCTGAGGCTGTAGAACGCTTCCAGGCGGCGGTAAATGAAGATTTTAACTTTTCTAGTGGCTTATCGGTACTGTTTGAAATTGCTAAAGATTTGCAGCGCGAAGGCAATATTTTAGTTCATCAAGGAAATACCGTTACACCGCCCACGCAGCTACAAGTAATGTGGCAAACATTAGTTAAGTTGGCGGATGTGTTGGGATTAGAAGCACATCTAGAATCTGAGAGCGTAGAAGGCTTGAGTGATGGGGAAATTGAGCAATTATTAGCACAAAGAGACTTCGCGCGTAAAGCTAAAGATTTTGCCAAGTCTGACCAAATTCGCAACCAACTACTAGCACAGGGAATTACTGTTATTGATAGCGCTGATGGCTCAAAATGGCATCGATAAACAATACTACTCCGGCAATCAAAAGTCAAAATTTTCTTTCCCTTGTGTCTCCTGCTTATCCATCACATTTCCCGGTGGCTGCAATTGTTTGCGTCCATTTTGAATTACTCGCAGCATATCGTGTAGCTGCTGCTCGATATCTTTAAGCGCATTATCGGCGTAGATATCCGCACCAATTTGAATTTCTTGGGCTTCAGCAACCGCCTTATGGCGCATTTGCTCCAATTCTTGCGCCAGTTGCAAACGGGCTTGCTCAATTTCAATTTGATTTTGCTCTAAAGCAAGTTCGCACTCTTGCTGTACTTGATTTTGCAGTAATGCAGCTTCTTGCTGGGCTTGGCGCAAAATCTCAGTTTCGTTTAGTATTCGCGTAGCTCTAATTTTTGCTGTCTCGACAATTTGTTCCGCTTCTAATTGCGCTTGTAAAATAATTTCTTTTTTCTGCTGAACAATTGCTTCAGCTTCCTTAAAAGCTATAGGTAAATTTACTCGTACTACATCTAATTGATCTAGCAAACGTTCTTCATCTACCAGCGTGCGCCGCGTGAGGGGAATATTTGGACTAGCAAGCACCATCTCCTCGACGCGGTTTAATTCTTGCTGAATATCCACGCTTTGGTTTCCAGTAGCGAGGGGTTCTACTGGAGGAAGATTTTGATTATTTTGGTCGGATTCTATTTTGGATGATTCTTTGCGTGACATCGGTAGATTTCTGTTGCGACGTGCTGGGGAACAAGATGATCGACACAGCCACCAAATCTGGCAATTTCTTTGACTTGACTGCTACTTAGAAAACTGTACTCATTTGAGGTTGCCAGAAACACAGTTTCTATTTCATGAGCAAGGGTGTTGTTAGTATGAGCCATTTGTAGTTCCACTTCAAAGTCCGAAAGCGCTCGTAGACCCCGCAGTAAAACTTGTGCTTGTCGCATTTGGGCATAATTTACAGTCAAACCTTCAAAGCTGTCTACTTCTACATTAGGCAAATGTGGGGTAGATTGGCGAATTTGCTCTAAACGTTCTTGGACTGTAAACAAGGGGGTTTTGTTCGGATTTCTGAGTACGGCGACAATTACCTGCTCAAATAATCGACAGCCACGCTCAATAATATCGAGGTGTCCTAGGGTAATGGGGTCAAAGCTTCCTGGATAAATTGCTTTCACAGCTTTATTAAAGGTGTCATTTGCTTCTGCAATATATCAGTTATGTCTGTAGCTGTTTGTGTGTATTTTTAAGCATTGTCCCAACTAAAAGTTATCACTAGATAATTAAAACTCTATCTAAAGGCATAGAGACTTACTATTATGCACCGATATATAAACAAATTTAGCAGATTGGTTATTGCTACCACTTTCCTTTTGTCTGCTTCTTCCTTTCTTTTAATAAAAAATAATAACTCTAGCGTCCAAGCGCAGCCTATTGTTAATTCTGCTGCTAAGTGGCAAGAATTTACTGTAAAAGCAGGGCAATTTTCAGTTTTATTGCCTACTAAGCCTAGAGAAAATATAGAATCTGTAGGTATGGGCGCGGGTGCAGGCACGTTACATAACTTTTTTGTAGATACAAAAGACGGCACTTACGGAGTTAGTTATGCAGATTTTCCTAATATTGCTAATAGTTTAAATGCCCAGCAAATAGATGAGCTACTCAAATCTGTACGCGATGGCGTAGTGGGCAAAGGTAAGCTACTAAAAGAGCGCCAGATCAATTTAAGTGGCTATGCTGGCAAAGAATTTGAGTTGGTAAATTTAGACAAACTACACTACAAACTGAGAGTCTACTGGGTAAAGCAACGTTTGTATCAGCAAATAGTTGTTTCTGCAAATCCAAAATTAATTCTAAGTACAGACACTCATAGATTTTTAAATTCTTTTAAAATCCTAGCAACCCAAGCACCACAAGCTACAACAAAGCCCCCCGCTAATGCAAATAGCGAACTTGTAACTTTGGCGCAAACTGCTAAAGAGCAACTAGAAAAAGGAGAATTTACTTCTGCGATCGCTAACTTAGAAAAATTATTGGCGATCGCAAAGAGCAATAACGATAAGCCAAGTATTGCCGTTTTGTTAAATAATCTTGGCGAAGCTTATCGCGGTCAAAGCAATTATGCCCAAGCTTTAGACTTTTATCAGCAAGCATTAACTATTACTAGAGAAGTTAAAAATAGGGCTGAGGAAGGAGTTGTACTAAATAATATTGGCATTATCTACCAAAATCGCGGCGAGTACGACCGAGCTTTAGCTTCTTTGCAGGAAGCTTTGGCTATTCATAAAACAATATTGGTTTAATTTTCTACAGTCGCAGTCAATACCCCCAGGCGCTAGACTCGTTTCAACAAGCGGTAAAATTTTCCAGAGAATTTGACAATCGTTATTTAGAAGCAATTAGCCTCAATAATATTGGATTAACTTATACAGCACAAGGTGAGTACGCCCAAGCATTAGCGACTTATCAACCAGCCCTAGAAATTGCCAAAGCACCAGCTAGGCAAAATCGGGGAGGACTTGTGGTTGGCAATCCAATTATGCCCAAAGTGTCGCCCGAACTTGGATTACCACCCGTACAGCTATCTAATTTACCTGCCGCCGAACTAGAAGCAAATGCGATCGCGCCCCTACTAAAAACTCAAGCAATTACGGGAGGAAATGCCACTAAAGCAGTGATCGTTGCCAAACTGCCTAGTTCTCGGATTGTCCATTTAGCCACTCATGGCTTATTAGATGATCTGCGGGGATTGAGAAGTGCGATCACCCTTGCACCTTCAGGCAAGGATAACGGTTTATTTACTGCCGAAGAAATCCTCGACTTGAAACTCAATGCCGATTTGGTTGTGATGAGTGCTTGTAATACCGGGAGAGGGCAAATTACCGGAGATGCAATTATTGGCTTATCGCGCTCTTGGATTAGCGCCGGGGTATCGAGTGTAATTGTGTCTTTGTGGCTAGTGCCAGATGAGTCTACAGCTAGCTTAATGACAACTTTCTATCAAAATATGCAAAATATAACCCAGATAAAGCTCAAGCGCTGCGTCAGGCGATGTTAAAGACAATGCAGCAAAACCCAAATCCTAGAGATTGGGCAGCATTTACCCTAATTGGGGAAGCTGAGTCTTAAGCAACCCCTCCCCAATGTGGGATGAAAAAGCTATTCTAGCCCGCCTAGGATTAAAACCCGCTTGCTAATAGCTAAAGTCGGCTTAAGCCGACTGAAGAATAAACTATATGACGTTAAGTCAGGTGACATCCTCCCGTCACTGATTCGGAGTACCGAATACAGTGCGGGCTTCCAAAGAGTCGCCTCTCGGATTTTGCTGCTTCACGGGAACCCCCAGGCGGTCAACCTCCACAGCCAGCATCACCGTCTGTCCGACGGCTGTATACATACCCACAATACAAATTCTGTTGTCTGCTACTTCCAGCGTTCGCACTGTTCACCTGGAGAGTCCAGTACGTTTGTGTCGAGATGTTCGGGAGCTACCGAATCTTGGCTATCTAGGCGTTTACCGCAGTGCCGTGTTAATTATAGCACATCAATGTGGCGACTCCGCGCTAACGCGCCGCTTCGCTAACATAGGGATTGCTACAGGATACGTGTAAAAACCTGCAAGATAGACCTTAAAGCATTGCCCAGACTAGCGTTCATTGTTGAGATCGATTGAGAGATGAATTGCTCCTGCCAACGGAGCAGGAACGCTTTGCAGATCGATGACAAAATCGCCATACCGCTTCAAATGGCTGGTCAGATAAGGACTCAACGTAGCTAACATCGCCCGGTTGATTTTGACCCCCTCAGCCGTAAGCTGCTGAATGACCACAGAGAGATCCACCGCATTATGAAGAATTACCGCATTAGCAACTAGATCGAGATACTTAACCCGCTTCTCTTGCTGTTCGGGATCGTTTTCAGTAATAATTCCCTCTTTCCCAAAAAAGATCCAGTCTAGGAAATGATTGTAGCCTTCGACAATATTAGTACAGGCAGTAATCTCCCGTCGCAACCCACGATCGGAAATATATTCCAGCAGAAATACAGTCCGCACGACTCGACCTAATTCCCTAAAAGCTTGATAGAGACGATTCTTTCGGCTGTAACTTCCCAATTTCCGCAACAGCATTGAAGGTAAAAACTTCCCTGCCTGAATCGATAACACCACTCGCATTAAATCCTGCCAATGAGTGTGAATTAACTGCCAATCGACGACATCTTTAAACAACGGGTCGATATACTCGTAGACGACATCCTGACTGGGACGGAAGAACTTATAATCCTGCCAGTTACGAATCCGAGGCATCAGTTTAATCCCCAGTAGATATGACAACCCAAACACGGTAATTGACTGTCCTTGAGTATCCGCGTGCAAAGTATCGGGTTGAATATCCGAAGTATTTTTGAGCAAGCCATCGAGAATATAAACTGCCTCCCAAACTCCACAATTAATGAAATGGGTAAACAAAGCAATGTAGGTATCAGAAACGTGGTGGTAAGCAATACCTCCATAGCCCCCATAGCGGATGTGATACTCTGACATCAAATTATTCTCATAAACCTCAAATTTACTGCCATCAGCAGCAGCCTTTTTCCCCGTCCCCCAACACTTGGGCAACTCCAGCAGATTATAGGCATTTATCAGATCTCGCATCGCCGTCTCCAGTTGTTGAATAGAGATATGTTGGCGATTGACGTAAGCCAACATCCGCGAACTGACTTTTCCCCGCGTATGTCGTGCGGTTTGATTCGGCCCTAGATTACAGCCATAGCCAAACACCGCCAAAATATACCGCTCGGCTGAATCCTCAATCTTTGGCTCAGAACCAGAAACTGGCCCCAAATGACGTACCCAGTTGAGCCAATGCTCGACATGACAGAGGATATCCAACACACTCCGCTCTGGCAAGCGTTGTAGGATCTGTGCTGCCAATTCCACTGCTCCAGATGGCGGTAGTGCAGCAGCAATTCGTTTGAGCACTGGTTCGCCGTCAGCACTAATGGTTATCTGCGTCCCATCCTTACAGATTTGGTCTACAGTAGTGGCTGTCTCTATCAGCTTTGTCTGAAGCTGCTCGACAAATTGAGACGCTGTAGGAGCCATTCCTGTTTGTTGACAATAATCGGCCAATAGCGGCTGACATTCACCCCAGGACAGTAACTGTTCGCGGAAATCTGCATAGTTCTCCGACCCCACTACACAAGCGTCGCCGCTTTTGAACTCTGCCGCCAAATAAGTGAAGATACACACCTCGAATTGCTGTCGTACCAAGCGCAAACTACCATCATCATTGTCATCCACTACCAATCGCCGCCAGCGTTCGCTCATAAAACTCAGGTCTAAGTTATCGACTGGCAACCATTTGGAGCGGCGATCTTCATGAGCTAAAACGACAGTTAAAGCTGCTGTTAATGAGAGATCTTGACTAGTGGACTGGATTTCCAATCCCCGCACTAGTGGAAATAACACCGAACGGTAACGACTGTAGAACCGCCAGACTAAGGGTAAATAATTGTCGCTGTTATAAGCGGTAATCTCCT